>NZ_BSTC01000006.1:367997-486665 GCF_030269305.1 Kineosporia sp. NBRC 101731 | reverse complement strand
CAAGCCCATGATCAAAGGAAGATCACGTACCAGCCCGACCGCGACACCGACCTCCACCGCCGCCGTCAGCGGATGCAGATTCAACTCCGGAGCAAGCCGGGCCGAGAGCAACTGCTCAGCAGAGATCGACGACGACGCCAATCCCTCACCACCCTGATCACCCCCGGCGCCCTCATCACCTGATTCGCCGCGACCACCGCCAGACCGCTTGCGCGATCGAACATCACGCCGCACCGGTACGATGAGATCCGCCGCTTGAGCCACAGCCCGCATCTCTGCCGCCTGCAGGCGCCGAATCATCAGCTCCTGGGACAGGACGCGCCCCACCAGCCGATATCCCGGTGAAAAACCTTCCCCCAAATCCTTATTGACATTGCGGTCCGAAGCAGCACGGTCAGGACCGCTGCCATCAGTGCCGGGACCGCCCATGGCCTCCAGCTCTTCCATCAGCCAGTCAGCAGCCCCCAGCAGCTGGACCGAGACCTCGCCCACCAGACACCCATCACTGAGCTTCCCCACCCGTACACCCCCCCGATGGCAACGTATTTCACGACCCCCATCGCGACAAACCCATACTAACTCCCACCACCGACAGAATGCGGAGCAGCCCGTGCCGACGCCCACGATGGCGATGCAGAAAGTCAAACCACTTGCCCGAGAGTTGGTTTAACGAAATTCAGCGCCGTAACCAGAAACCTCACGCAACAAGAGGAGAACGATGTAGGACGCGGTCCACCGAGGCGGTCCTCACGCTTCTGAGGCCGATCGGCGAGGCGGTCTGACACCCCGATCCGCATCGGCTCCAGCTGCTCACCGGGGACGGTGCCCCCACCCCGCCAGAAGGCGACCACCAGGCCTCCCTGGCCATGAACCACCCGGGTCCAACTACAGCCGGATCCCAGGACCCGAATGCCAACAGGCCGATCAGAGCAACGGCCGGCAGTCCCTCGCGACACCCGAATCCGTCAGCCGTTCACCCCTGACCCCCGACCGGTCGGCCACAGAACTGCTCCCGAACGGCTGATTACCGGTTCTCTCTGACGGTGAAGCGGTCACAATGGGCCAACACACCGAAGTGGGGGCGCGGCAATGTCTTCATCTGGCCCGACAGGGCGGTTCCGACGCAGTTGGCCGGCTCTCCTCGTTCTCCCGGCGATCGCCGGGCTCGTGGCCGGCATCGTCTCCGGCCCCAGCGCGTCGGCCAGTGAGAATTCCACAGCCGTTCCCCTGCACCGAGGGCCACAGCTCGATGTGAGCCTGATCGGCGGGTCCGGTGAGGGGTACGCCGTGCAGGCGGGTGTGCCCTACGGCGTGGACGGAGGACTGTTCACCGGCACGGGCGGGGAACTGAAGGCCCGCACCCTCCCGGCCGACGAAGACCCGTACGGCCGCCGACGGTGGCTCGGTGTGATCGGCCAGCAGGCCGGGTACGTGATCACCCATCCCCGCACGAGTTCGGAGCCGGCCACCTACGAACTGCACCGCCTGAATGTCGTCAGCGGGTCCGATTCCGACCTCGGCACGATCTCGGTGGACCCGATCGGCTTCACCGCTGACGGCTGGCTCGTGTGGGACGGGGAAGACCTGGTCGAGACCCGTTTCGACACCGGCAATGCCGCGGTGGTGGCTACGATGCCCGATCTCGCAGACCGGAAGGTGACCGGCACCGCGCTGACCACCGGTGCCGCCCTGGTCCGCAGCACCAACGCCGATCAGAGCGAGAGCTACCTGGATCTGGTCGAGTTCGGCGCCGGCACGATCGAGCGGGTGGCCACCGAGACCGCGGCCGATCTGCACGCCTTCGACCTCTCCCCCACCACTCTGGTCTGGTGGGGCCGTCAGTACACCGGCGAGCCCCAGTACGTGAAGGTGCGTGCCCGCTCCGGCGGTGTGGTGACGACGTACAACGACACCGACGACAACGCCGACAATTCTGTGCGGGTGCCCGGCCAGAATTCCGCCGCGTACGTCATCCCGCACGAGGGTGCCTGGAAACTGCGGGTGATCAGCACCTCGGGCGGAGTGAGCACGCTCGACCTGCCGGACTACTCGGCCGGGCTGATCGCCGACGGCGCCCGCTGGTTACTGGCCGCTTCCGGGCGCGTCGCGAACGCCGGGGTGTATTCCGTGCAGGACTCCACCGTGACCCGGGTGGCGTCCGTCCCTGCTCTCAACATTTCCACCTCCGCCGTGGCTTTCGCCGCCGGCCGGATCTACTACGGCGACAACTACTACTTCGACGACGGCAGCACGCCGTTGGACGCGCGCGCCCCGATGGCGATCTGGTCGCGACCGGTGACCGGCCTGGGCCGGCCCGTTCTCGGCGATGAGACCGAGCTGGGCCAACGGTCGGCCCACGTGCCGGGTGGCGGTGACAGCATCGGGTTCTCCGCCGGACGGGGCGTGGTCAGCGGGGTCGCTACCGGAAGCACCTTCACCTGGCGGCTGCTCGACCGGGGCCGGCTCACCGCGACCGTGCGCCAGACCTGGTCGTACCAGCCCACCGGCGAGATGGACACCCGCTACCCGAACGTCTCCGGGCCGTACCTGACGGCGGCCGGACACGTGTACGACCCGACCGGAAAACTCGTCTACTCCCGCCCCGGCGCCCAGACCGGCATCGGCGGGCCGGGCCGTCCCGACGACCTGTACGGCCCGCGCCTGATCTACAGCACCCGCAACGCCAAGTCCGGTGACACCGACGTCTGGGTGCGCGACCTCGACCGTCGCAAGTCCGGCTCGAACCCCGGGAAACTGGCCTCCACCAGGACGTACGCGCCGCGGGTGGCGATCTGGGGAGACCTGGCCGCGTGGCAGTCCGGGTCCCGGGAGATCAGCCTGCGCCGGATCGGAACGACCCAGATCCGCCGGATCCGCATCACCGGTCCGCTGATCCAGCTGACGCTGGGCGAGGGGATACTGGCCTGGAACGCGAATGCCCGCACGTACACGCTGGACACGGCCTCGGCGAGTTCGAGGCCCACCGCCTACGCCGGGGCCGGGAACCATCTCGCCCTGGACGACCACTACCTGGCCCGGCGGGTGGGCACCGGCGCGATGGTCGTCTACCGCAGCCTCTACACCGAGAAGTACCGGCCGCGGCTCATCGGCACCTTCGCCCCGGCCGGGTTCACCCCGAACGGCGATCGCCGGGCTGACTCCTGGGAACCCCAGTTCGATCTCTCCAAGCCCGTGACCGGAGTGAAACTCACGCTCCGGAGCACGAAGACGGGCTCCGTCCTGCGCACCCTGACCGGCACCGGGCCGGACGGCAGCATCCGCGACCTGGTGTTCGACGGCCGCAACAACTCCGGCAAGGCCCTGGCCAACGGCACCTACAGCTGGCAGCTGACGGCCCGGGCGCAGGACGGCGAGGGCGCCCTGATCGGGATCCGCGGGGAGACGTCGGTGAAGGGGACTGTGAAGATCAGCAAGTCCAAGGGCTGAAATCACCGCAAAAGGGATCTTTACCTCGTAACGATCACAGTGTTACGGTCCCATTGCATTGCTGATCAGTTCGAGAGCAACACCCTCGAGCTGCCTTTCAGTCTGCATACGGGACACCGGCCTGCCCCGTCCGAGCTACGCGCTGACGCCTCTCGAACGGAGCTACACCTGTGCCCCTACGACGTCTTCGCCTCTGGGCCCTCCTGATCCTGGCCACCGTCACGGCCGGTCTGCTCAACGCCGTACCGGCGGCCGCGACCACTGTGGCCAGGGCAAACACCGCGACCACCGCCCGACCTGGATCACTGAACGACCCGAACCTGCACTTCGCCGGCCGCTGGGACACCACCGATCCCAGCACCTACGTCGGCAATTGGGAGTCCCCTTACGTCGAGGCCACTTTCACCGGTACCACGGTCAAGGCCACGGTACGCGACGCGGTGACGGTCTACGCGAGCGTCGACCACGGGCCGATTCAGACCCATTCCGGGGTCTCCGGCACGGTCGACCTGACCCCGACCCCGCTGTCGCCCGGGCGGCACACCGTATGGCTCTCGTACCGCACCGGCGAGATCCCCACCTGCGCCACCTGGCCGTTCCCGTGCGCGACGTTCCAGGGATTCACCTTCGACCGGGGCGCCCGCACCCTGCCGCAGCCGCGCCGCAAGCTGGTCGAATTCATCGGCGACTCGATCACTGTCGGATACGGCACGGAGAAGACCACGGTCGATTCCTACAGCTGGCTGCTGGGTGAGCAACTGGGTGTGGACCACACCAACATCGCCCGCTCCGGAGCCTGCCTCGTGCAGCTGACGAACTGCTTCGGCCTCAACGAGAACTGGGACCGCACGACCATCGGCGGCACCACCGACTGGGACTTCTCCCGGTACGACGCCGACGCCGTCGTGATCAACCTCGGCACGAATGACGCCGGCCGGGGCGTGAGCAACGACGACTTCCAGGCGCAGTACACCCGGCTGCTGGAAGAGGCCCGGACGAAGTACCCGGCCGCCCACCTGTACGCCTTCCAGAACCTGCGGGGGCGCTACCCGGCGCAGACCCGGGCCGCGGTACAGGCGCGCAACGACGCCGGTGACCCGCTCGTCCACTTCATCGATACCGAGAACTGGCTCACCGCGGACGACTACGTGGACGGCGGACACCCGAACGAGGCCGGTCACGCAAAGATCGCCGAGCGACTGGTGCCGATCCTGGCCCCGGACCTGGGCATCACGGTTCCCGGGGTGCCGACCGACCCGAACATCGAGTTCACCGGCCGCTGGAACACCCAGGACCCGGCCGCGTACGTGCCCAGCTGGGTCGGCGCGTACCTCACCACCCGTTTCACCGGTACCTCGGTCACGCTGAACCAGCGCAACACCATTGACTTCTGGGCCAGCATCGACGGCGGGGACGACGTCTACTTCGCCGGGGTCAAGGGGCCGGTCGACATCACCCCCACCCCTCTGGCCGAGGGTGAGCACACGCTACGCATCTCCTACCGCAACGTGGTGGGCTCGTACAAGGGCGATGCGGTGTTCCAGGGCCTCACCCTCGACCCGGGCGCCCGCACCCTGCCGACCCCGGGCCGCCGCAAACCGATCGTCGAGTTCGTCGGCGACTCCATCACGATGGGCACGACCTCCTCGAAAACCACCCTCACCTCGTACGGCTGGCTGGCCGGGGAACGACTCGGCGCCCGGCACACCCACATCGCCTGGGGAGGTGGGTGCCTCGTGGCTGCCGCGGACGGCTGCACGGGGGTCTCTCAGCAGTTCTTCCGCAGTGGTACCGATCCCTGGGACTTCGGCACGTACCAGGCCGACGCCGTGGTGGTGAACCTCGGCACCAACGACCTGAGCCACCATGTCGCGCCGGAGGAGTTCCAGGCCGTCTACACGCAGTTCCTCCAGGACCTGCGCGCCGTCTACCCGCGCTCCGAGATCCTCGTACTGGGAACCTTCTCGGGACGCTACCTGCCCGAGACCCAGGCCGCCGTCACTGCGGCCGGCGACCGTCACACCCGCTACGTGGACACCACCGGCTGGCTGCCGAAGGAGGGCCTGACCGACGTGGTGCACCCGAACGACCTGGGCCACCGGCTGATCGCCGACCAGCTGACCCCGATCCTGCGAAAGGCACTGGCCTAGACTGTGTTACCGGCGGGTGTGGAGCCTCCCACCCGCCGGAGCACGACCAGGGGCGTGCGGTAGTGCACCACCACCCGCCCACCGAGATCGTCCACGGCCCGGGCCACCTCGTCCGCCTCGTCCGCACTCCAGTCGCTGAAGGTCGTGAACAGGTCGTGCACCTGGGCACGGTCGAACGTGATCGCCCAGGCGAACTCCTCGACCAGGACCCGCTCGAAGAACCCGCCGGCCTCCAGGGCATCGACCCAGGCCGCGGTCGCCAGTTCCCCCGGACCGGGCCGCGGCGGACCCGGCGGACGGCGCTCCACGACCTGGGCGACCCGCTCGCGGAACGGCATCACCGGCACCGATGGATCACCGAAGACGTTGCACCACATCGCCAGATGCCCGCCGGGAACCAGCGCAGCGTGCAGTTTCGGCAGAACCACCCCGAGATCGAGCCAGTGCACCGCGGTGACGATGACGGCCAGATCGAAAGCGCCCTCATCCAGTCCGGTCTCCTCGGCAGCGCCCAGAATGAGGGACGCGTCGGGGCACCGCTCGCGCAGCAGTCCCGCGAGCGCGGGGCCGGGTTCGACGGCCGTGACCTGCGCGCCGGCGGCGAGCAGCCGGCGGGTGGCCAGACCGCTCCCGGCTCCCAACTCGACCACCCGCGTACCGGGCGAGAGCCAGCCGTGGGTGCCCCAACGCGTCCACAATTGGTCGGGGTAAGGCGGCCGACTGCGGTCGTAGAGCGCGGCGTGGGCATCGAAGTGCAGTGGGCATCGAAGTGCAGTGGGCCAGGCACACACTCATCGTAATCGAACGGCGACGGATCGGACGTTTTCACCTGGCATGGCATGATGTGCGGGCTTTTACGCCGCCATCCGCCAGCAATCCATGACCGTCAGGGGCCCGTTCGTGCAGCCGTTGGAAGCCTCCGATCCATCGTCGATCGGCCGGTACCGCATCACCGGGCGGCTGGGCCAGGGAGGCATGGGGCGTGTCTATCTCGGGAGCACGCCGGGTGGCCGTCCGGTGGCGGTGAAGGTGATCAACACCCAGTTCGAGGAGAACCCGGACGTCCTGAACCGGTTCCGGCGTGAGGTCGAAATCCTCCGGACGGTGCGTAACGCCTTCGTCGCCGCGCTGATCGACCACAACGTGACCGCCACGCCCTACTGGATGGCCACGGAGTACGTGCCCGGCCCCACCCTGGCCGCGGCCATCCGCGACCAGGGCCGACTCGACGCCGACGTCACCCGGGGCCTGTTCGCGGCCCTCGCCGAGGCCCTGGTCGACATCCACGCGCACGGCATCTGCCACCGCGATCTGAAGCCGCAGAACATCATTCTCTCGGTGACCGGTCCGCGGCTGATCGACTTCGGGATCGCGCGGGGTGAGGACCAGGAAGGTCTCACCCAGACCGGGATGACGGTCGGCACTCCTGGGTACACGGCCCCCGAGGCCCTGCTCGGCCACGAGATCGGACCGGCCGCAGATATTTTCGCACTGGCCGCGACCATCGCGAAGGCGGCCACGGGCCGCGCCCCGTACGGCGGGGGCAGCGGTTTCGCCGTCAGCCGGCGCAGCATGAGCGGCGAGGTCGACGTCACCGGGGTGCCCGACGACCTGGCCACCCTGATCCGTGACTGCAGCAACCCCGACCCTGCGGCCCGCCCCGGGGCCGAAGAGATCGTGCTGCGGTGCCGACCGGAGACGGGCTTGATCGAGAACCAGCGCTATCAGCAGATAATCGCAGGCGCGAGGGCGACTCCCCCGCCGGAGCCCTCGCGGGTGACGGCACCGCCCCCGGCGCTAGGAGCCACCCGGGCCTACTCCGCCCCGTCCGTTCCATCTGCCTCGTCCGCTACATCTGCCTCACCGGCCCATGGCCGCCGACCGTGGCTGGTCGGCACCGGGCTGCTGGCGGTCGTTCTGGGGGTGGCGCTGATCGGGACCTGGCTCGTCGGTGGGATCGGCGCCGATGCGGACGACAAGGCCTCCGGCAGCCCGACCAGCTCGGCCGGTCCGGCCGACGTCACGCCGGCCGGCTCCGAAGGGCCGGCCGGGACGCTCCCGCCGGTCCAGACCCTGACCGGCCCCGACGGCAATTGTCTGGCCGCCCCCGGCAGCCTGGCCAACGGTGACCTGCCCACGATCCAGCCGTGCGACGGGTCCGAGCTGCAGCAGTGGACCTTCACCGCCGAGAATGGCCTGAAGACCGGCAACCTGTGTCTCGACCTCGGCGCCAACGAGGTACAGAACGGGCTCACGGTGCAGCTGTGGGAGTGCAACGGCACCCGGGCCCAGATCTTCGAGGCGGTCGGTGACGAGGTGCGCAACCCGTGGTCGGGGCGCTGCCTGACCACGACGACCAACGAGCCGGCGGCCGGTGACCCGCTGATCATGTGGGACTGCAGCGGCGGCAACCTGAACCAGGTCTGGCACCTGCCCGGGTGAATTCGCGCGCCGGGTGCAACATCCCTGGTCCCCGGCGCGTCGAAGGCCCATGTCCACCCCACTGATCGTGATGACGGCGCTGCTGCCCCTGGTGGCGACGCTGTTCCTCGGGTTCGTGGTCTTCGTGTTCGTGCGCGTCTTCACGTCCGGCAGCGCGACCCCGCTGGCCACGCATCCCGACGACCCCGGCGTCCCGGTTCACCTGTACGCCCGGCTCACCCGTCCCGGCACGCCGCGGGGCCCGCGCGCCCGGTTCGACAGCACACTGTCCGGCCGGCTGACCCTGGCCGGTGAGGCGATGTACTGGGACCCGGACGAAGGGCCACGCTGGGCGACCCCACTGACCTCGATCACGGTGCACACCCTCACCGGGGCCATGTCGTTCGCCGGTGATCCCGGTCTGCAGATCGAGATCGCCGGTTCCGGCCACTGGCTGCTGACGGTCTCGGACAAGCCGATCAACCGGATCATGGGTAACGACGCCAAGCGCTACCGGGAGGCGCGGCGGGCCCGGGAACTGGCCGCGCTGCTGGTCCGGCGGGGTGCCCGCGGCGCGACGGCCTGAAGCATGGAGAAATTCGCGGGGAAGTCCGTGAAGCGATTCGTGTGGAAAGGCGGCCCCGGTGACGCGGCCCGAGGATGGAGGGCATTCCCCGGCCCCCGTCCGGGGAAGGGAACGACGGCGCACCAGGGAAGGTCAGCCGGGCATGTCCACGGAGCAGGAGCACGACGAACAGCATGACCAGAAGCCTGACCAGAAGTCTGGTCAGGAGCCGGACCGGCCGGGCGGTGACCGGACCGGCGACCAGCAGACCGGTGCCCGGCGGGCGGACGCACTGATCCAGCCACCCCGGCTACGGACGGGTGAGGACCGGTCCGCGTCCCGGCTGGAGCTGTTCTTCGACCTGGCCTACGTGCTGGTGGTCGCGGAACTCACCCAGTCCTTCGCGCACGACCTGACCTGGCACGGAGCCGGAGTCTTCGCCGGGCTGTTCACCGTGGTCTGGTGGTCGTGGGTCACGACCACGCTCTACTCCAACCGCTTCGACACCAACGACGTGCCCTACCGGCTGGCGAAACTGGGCCAGACGTTCGCGGTCGCCGTGATGGCCGCGGCCTCCTCGAGCGCCACCACCTCGGGCTCCGTCTACTTCGCGGCGGGTTATCTCGGCTCGCAGGGGTTGCTGATGGCGCTGTACGTCCGGGCGCACCACCATGTCCCGGACGCCCGCCGCACCCTGGACCTCTATCTCGGCGCGACAGCCGTCAGCGTCGTCCTGTGGTCGGTCTCGCTGGCCGTCCCCGGCCCCACCCGCTACGTCCTGTGGGCCGCCGGCCTGCTGATCGAGGCCACCGCACCGTTGCTGGCGACCCGTTTCGGCAACCGCATCCCGTTGCACGAGCAGCACCTGCCCGACCGGTTCGGCCTGTTCGCCATGCTCGTCCTCGGTGAGTCCGTCGCCTCCGTCGTGGTCGGTCTGCACGACACCGCATGGCGCGCGGCGTCCTTCACCACCGCCGCGATCGGGTTCGTGATCACCGCGGCCCTGTGGTGGACCTACTTCGACCTGGGCGGGGCCGCGAGCAAGCACCGCATCCTGCAGAAGAACGACAACCGGGCCTCCAGCACCCATGACCGGTACGTCTACGGTCACCTGCCGCTGTTCCTCGGTCTGGCGAGCGTGGGTGTCGGTGTCCAGGAGTACGTGCTGCATCCGGTCGGCGACCTCTCCCCCGGCGGCCGGGCGGCGCTCTGCGTAGGGGTGGGGTTGTTCGTCGCCGGAGTCGCCCTGGTGATGGCCGGGTCGGCCGGACGCTGGAGCGCGGCCTGGCCGTGGCCGCTCGCGACGCTCCCCGTCGTCATCGGCATCAGTCTGCTGCCGCTGAGCCCGACCCTGACCGCTCTGGGCCTGGCGGTGGCGATGATCGCCGGGGTGGCCGCCGGTACCTGGCAGCAGCAGCACGGCCACATCGCGACCACCGAGACCTGAACCGGACGGTCACGAGCTGACCGGCGGACCCGCCGAAACCCCCTCACACGACGCATTCAGGGTGCAGTGGCCATAATGGCCCAGTGCTGTGCCGATGCCATCCGCAGGCGCGGGACGGCCTGGACAGTCCCTCGTCCGTTCCTCCCGGCCGAGGGACGACGATCGGGCCGGCCGCCGGCCCGGTCGAGAACGGACCGGACCGGTCAAGAACGGCATTCTTACGGCCGATGTCCCGATGAACGGACCGTCAGAAAGGCTCGGGGTGTGATCGAGGTGAACCAGCCCCGTGACGGCAAGCCGTCATCCCCCACACCTCCCATACCTCCCCTGTCTTCCACTGCCACGGGGCTCAGCCTCGGTGAGGAACGCACGCGCCTGGCGCAGGAGCTGGCGGCGCTGGACGACGCCGTCGGGCTGGACCCGGCCCGCGCCCTGGAGCGGGCCCGCGGACTTCAGGAACGGGCCGAGGAACTCGGTGATCACCACGCCACGGTGAGCGCGTTGCTCTGGCAGGCCGAGGCCCACCAGAGGGACGGGGAGCCGGCCGCTGCCGCAGCCATCGTCAACCAGGCCCGGGACGCGCACGCACCGCTGGCAACGGAGCACACCGTGCGGGCGTCCTGGCTGACGGCCCGCATCTACACCGATCTCGGCGACCGGCCGACGGCACTGGAACATGCCATGGATGCGGTCGGCGCATTCAACGACGAGGTCTCGCGCCGGCTGCGCACCCGGGTCCTCATCAAGGTCGCCGACCTGCTGGACGAGCTCGGCGCCCACGACGACTCGATGATCTGGTACGCCCGGGCCGAGGAACTGGCCACCGGTGACGGGCGCATGCACATGCTGGTGGTGAACAACCGGGCCTACAGCACGCTGGAGTCCGGTGACGGCGACGCCGCGCTGGAACAGGCCCGTCTGCTGATGTCGCTGAGCCGGCACTACGGGCGCCCGCTGAACGCCGACGCCCTGGACACGGTGGCGCGCATCCATCTCCTGCGCGACGACCCGGCCGCGGCCTCCGAGACGGCCCAGCAGGCCGTCGACGCCGCCGAGCAGCTGGAGGTGAAGGTCGGCGACGCGCTGCCCGAGTACCTGCTCACCCTGGCCGTGGCCCAGCGGGGTCTGGGTGAGGCCGAGCTCGCCGCCAAGACGCTGGGCCGGGCCCGTGACCTGATCGGCCCGGAGGCCTACGGCCGCACCAGGGCACGCATTCTCCAGGAGGAGGCCGAGGTGCGGGCCGCCCTGGGTGACTACCGGGCGGCGTTCGAGATCCACAAGGAGTTCTACGAGGCCGACCAGGAACTGCTCTCCCAGCAGCGGGAGGCCCAGGCCCGGGCCCGCCAGACCATTTTCGAGACGGTCACGGCCCGGGAGGAGGCGGCGCGCTACCGCGAGGAAGCCCGCCGCGACCCGCTCACCGGCCTGTGGAACCGCCTCTACGTGGAAGAACGTCTGGGTGGACTGCTGCGCGACCAGATGGTGTCGTCCGGCGTGCTCAGCGTGGCACTGCTCGACCTCGACCACTTCAAGACCGTCAACGACACCTTCTCGCACGAGGTCGGGGACGAGGTGCTGCGGACGGTCGCCCGGCTGCTGGAGGACGCGGTGGCACCGGTCGCGGTCACGGGTTCCTTCGCGGCCCGGCTGGGTGGCGAGGAGCTCCTGCTCATCCTCAGTACCGGCCACCGGGACGAGGCCCTGCGGATCACCGAGTCGCTCCGGGCGTCCGTCGAGAACTACGGATGGACGCCGATCACCCCGGGGCGTGTCATCACGCTGAGCGGAGGAATGGCCACGGCCGTTCTCGAGGACACCCGGTCCTCCCTGCTCGCCCGCGCCGACGCGCAGCTCTACGCCGCGAAGTCGGCCGGGCGCAACCGGATCTGCACAGACTTCTCCACGGGCCCCCGGGACTGATCGGGTCGTCGCCCGATGATTTTTGCCCACACCCACGGTCTGAACCCGTATGACCACGACACGACCTGATCCCCCGGCACCCCCGGTGGTCTCCCGCGAGGAGTGGCAGGGGGCGCTCGGTGAGCTGCTGACCGAGGAGAAGAAGCTGACCCGGGCGCTCGACGCCCTGGCCGCCCGGCGACGGCGCCTGCCGATGGTGGCAATGGCCGGGTACACCTTCGCCGGCCCGGACGGACCGCTGAGGCTGGAAGACCTGTTCCTGGGCCGCTCCCAGCTGGTCGTCTACCAGTACATGGACGCCGGCCCCGACCACCTGTGCTTCGGGTGCGCATCGATGATGGACAACGTCCCCCGGCTCGAGCACCTGAACCAGCGCGACATCAGCTGGTGGATGGTCTCGAACATGCCCCTCGAACGTCTCCACACCCTGCGGGAACGGTTCGGCTGGGAGTTCCCGTACGCGTCCTCTGCTCAGACATCGTTCAGTGCCGACTGCGGCGCGGGCGACGGGTTCGGGCTGAGCGTGTTCCTGAAGACGCCCGCCGGCGTCTTCCAGACGTACTTCACCACCCAGCGGGGTGCGGACCGGATGCGGTTCGACTTCAACATGATGGATCTGGCGCCCTACGGACGGTCCGAGACCTGGGAGAACTCCCCCGAGGGCTGGCCGCAGACACCGCCCTACGAGTGGTGGCGCCCGCACGACGAGTACTGAGACCGGCCGGGGCCGTGCAGGTCGGAGGGGAGCGCGGCCCCGGTTTTCAGGCCTGCACCAGATTCAGGCCTGCACCAGATTCACGCCCGCCTCGCGAACAGCCTGTGCATCGGCCGGGTCCAGACCGGAGTCCGTGACCACCAGCGACAGCTGCGGCAGTTCACAGACCCGGTACATGCCGAACCTCCCGTACTTGGAACTGCCCGTCACGAGCACCGATTCGGTAGCGCTGGCCATCGCGGCCTGCTTGACGGCGACCTTGTCCGGGTAGGGCGTCGTGACACCACGCCGCAGATCCCACGAGCTGCTGGAGATGAAGGCCACGTCCAGGGCGATCCGCTCGAGGATCGCGGTGGCCAGAACCCCGACGCTGGAACGGTTCTGTCGATCGACCGCACCCCCGACATGAATCACCTCGAGGTCGGCCTCCGACGCGAGCAGCTCGTCGACGACGGCGAAATCGTTCGTGACGACCGTCATCCCGCTCAGCTGCACCAGGTGCGGCACGAGCTGGGCGAGCGTGGTGCCGGCGTCCAGGTACACGGTCATCCGGTCGGTGAGCACCTCGGCTGCGGCGCGGGCGGCCATGGCCGCCTTGCCGGCCGGCTCGACCATGGCCTTGTCGTGACGTGAGGCCTCGGCCTGAAGGTGCCGGGTGGCCCCGGCGATGCGGACACCGCCGGGCACCGGCACGACCCGGCCCTCCCGCTCGAGGGTCGCGATGTCGCGGCGCACGGTCATGTGCGACACCTCGAGCAGGTCGGTGAGCTGGTGCACCGACAGCACGCGCTCGCGCTGCAGGTGCCGCAGCAGCAGCTCACGGCGCTGGTCGGGGATCAGCGGGGTTTCGATGAGTTCCTCGGACATGTTGTCGCCCAGTCCATCAGATCACCGCGCTGAGTACCACCACACCGGCCAGACCGATCAGCGACTGGATGCTGAGCATCAGCGTCCAGGTGCGGAACGTCTGCTTCACGCTGAGCTGGTAGTACTCCTTGAAGAGCCAGAACCCGGAGTCGTTGACGTGCGAGAGCATCACCGATCCGGAGGCTGTGGCCAGCACCAGCAGTTCCGGTGACAGGGTCGGGTCGGCAGCCAGCAGCGGCGCCACGATGCCGGTGGCGGCCGTGGTGGCGACCGTGGCCGAGCCCAGGCAGATGCGCAGCAGCGCGGCGACGACCCAAGCCAGTACCACGGCCGGGATCGACCAGCTGCCGGCGTGGTCGGCGATGATCGCATCCACCCCGGTGGCGGTGAACATCTGCTTCAGCGCGCCGCCCGCACCCAGGATCAGGATGATGGGGCCGACGGCGGCCAGACCCTTGCCCGACATCTTCTGCAGCTGGCCGGCGGAGAAACCGCTGCGCCGGCCCAGGGCGAAGAACGCGAAGACCACCGCCACCAGCAGCGAGATGATCGAGTCGTTGAATGCCTCGAACACGTTGTAGGGGGCGGTGCCCTCGGCGGTGTTCGCCGTGCCGATCGTGCCGATGAGCATGAGCACCGGCGGCATCAGCACCGAGATCAGGCTCAGGGCCAGGGAGACCGGGTGGCCCGGCCGTTCCGGTTCCACGTCGGTGACCGGGGCCGGGCCACCGTCCAGGTCCGGCGCCGGTCCGAACCAGCGCCGGGCGAACCGGGTGAACAGCGGACCGCAGACGATGGCCGTGGGCACGGCGATGATCAGACCGTAGGCGATGGTCAGACCGGTGTTGGCCCCGTAGGCGCTGACCGCGGCGGTCGGTGACGGGTGCGGAGGCAGCAGCCCGTGCGACACGTAGAGGCCGGAGGCCAGCGGCAGACCGACCCAGAGCAGGTGCACGTTGCGGCGCCGGGCCACGGTGTAGACCAGCGGCGCGAGCATCACGAAACTGACGTCGAACAGGTGCGGCAGACCGATGATCACGGCCGCGACGCAGATCAGCGACGGGATCCAGGCGACCGGGCGCTGACCGAGGAACGAGTCGACGATCTTGTCCGCACCGCCGGAGCCGAGCAGCAGACTGCCGAGGATGACGCCCAGACCGATGGTCGGGGCGGTACCGCCGAGGATGGCACCGACGCCGTCCTTGAACGCGTCGATCACCTCACCCGGGGTGAGGCCGTTGACCAGGCCGAGCGCGATCGCGGTGATCGACAGGGCGAGGAACGGATTCAGTTTCGCCCGCGTGATCATCAGGATCAGCACGACGACGGCCGCGAACGCCCAGAGCAGGGAGACGATCTCGGAGCTCATGCGCGCAGACCCCGGGTGTAGGCGTCGACCAGGTCGGCGTCCGCGTCGGCCAGGTCCTCGAACGTGATCAGCTCGCCGGCCCGCACCTCCCGCGCCAGGGTGGTGTGCGCGGCGAGGTAGAACGGCGCCGTGTTCTGCGGAGCTTCGGTCGTGGGCAGGAGAACTGGCTCCACACCGTCGATCTCGTGGTGGTGGCCACCCATGTGCAGCACGGTGCCCCGGGCCAGGTCGGTCCGCGCCCGCCCCGCCATCACCGCGTTCTGGCGCGGTGCGGCGACACCCGAACCAATGCCCAGCCGTACCGCCGCGAGCAGCGAGACCGGCGTCTCCACACCCATCACGTGATAGGGCAGGTACAGGCAGGCGTACTTGCCGTTCCTGCTGACCACGTGCCCCTTGCCCTCCAGCAGCTTCCAGGTCTCCGGGTCACCCGTGCGTACGATCGCGAAGACACCCCCACCGAAGCTCGCCTCGTCGGGCCTCCTCAGCACGGTGAAGACGTCCACCACACCGGTCTTCGACAGGATGCCGCCGTCCTCGCGCAGCGCGTAGATGTCGGCCAGCTCACTGATCCGGGCCAGCGGGTAGTGCATCGACTCGGTGTCGGGGACGAAACCGCCGTGGGTGGTGACGACAGCCATCTCACAGGGGTCAGCGGCCGCCCTGAGCTTGAGCTCCCGGACCGTCTGCGCCCTCTTCGTGAGCGTCTCACCGGCACTGGTGCCGAGCGTCATCAAGTTCGGCAGGTCACCCGCAGCAATCGTGGTGTCGAGGTAACGGATCTCCTCGCCGTCCAGCACCACGTCGTACTCACCGGACTTGCCGACCGCGACGATCTCCAGGCCCAGCGTGCGGACCCAGCTGACCAGGGACAGCAGGTTCGCGGGCTGGTCGCCGTCCGCGGGGGTGTAGACCACACCGTTCTCCGCTGCGACCCGGGCCAGTTCGACACCGGTGACCGAGTCGACCTCCTTGCTGACCATCGCGACATGACGGCCGGCCAGCAGGGCGGCACGGGCCATCCGGTATCCGTGGGCCGGGCTGCCGGTGCCCTCGACGAGGACGTCGTACCGCTCGGGGTCGAGAAGATCGGCGCCGGGGACGATGACGGTCGCGGCGGTGGCGTTCCGGACCTCGTCAGCGGTGCGGCAGATCGCCAGGTCGTCGTAGCCGAGCTCGACACACAGCGCGTGCACCTTCTCGACGTCGACGTCGCACAGCAGCGAGGGGCGCAGGGCGTCGATGAGAAGGGTCTGGGCCAGAAGGGTGCGACCGAAGCCGCCGCCTGCCCCGGAGAGGGCGTAGCGGACGACAGCCGGTTCGTGCTGGGACAGCAGCAACCCGAGGTTCATGGTGTTCCTAACCAAGGTCGTTCGGGCCGCCGAGGGTGTTGGGCCTCGACGGTGAGGTGTGGCGAGACGCTAACCACGATTCACATAAGCGTCAACTGATGTAACGTACTTTCACACATTGTCTCAGCGACTTCTGGAGGGACGCGTGCTCGGCGCCCTGGCCGATGACTTCACCGGCGCGACTGACCTGGCGATGGCGCTGGTCGCCCGCGGTTTCCGCACCGTGGTGTCGATCGGCGTACCCAGCCACGAGCGGCTGACCGCTCTGCCCGACCAGGCCGACGCGGTCGTCATCGCTCTCAAGACCCGCACCATCGAACCGTCGGCAGCCGTGGCGGCGAGCCGTAACGCGCTGCGCGGACTGCGCCAGATGGGTGCCACGCGCATTTACGACAAGTACTGCTCGACGTTCGACTCCACGCCGGCAGGGAACATCGGGCCGATCCTCGACGCCCTGGCCTCGGATCTGGGTACCTCGCTCACCGTCGTGGTGCCCTCGTTCCCCGCCGCCGGCCGCACGGTCGTCGACGGTCAGCTGTACGTGCACGGCACACCTCTGGGCGAGAGTCCGATGCGTCACCACCCGCTCACCCCGATGACTGATGCGGACGTACCCCGACTGCTCGCCGCGCAGAGCACGGCGAGCGTCGCGCAGGTCGGTCTGGAGACGGTGCGGTCGGGCGACCTGCGGAGCGCTCTGGAGTCCCTGCGAACAGGGGACGAGGTGGTCGCCGTGGTCGTGGACGCCGAGACCGAGGACGATCTGGTCCGCATCGCCGCCGCCACCAGCGACCTTCCGCTGATCACCGGAGGTTCCGGCCTGGTGCTCGGTCTCAGTGGTCCGGGGTCACCGCCCGTCCGGCTGTCCGCCCACGGCGGACCCAAGGCGGTGCTCGCCGGCAGTGCGTCGGCGGCCACCCGGGGCCAGATCGCGCACGCCCAGGCTCTGATGCCGCATCGTCGGCTCGACATCGCCGCGCTGCGCGCGGATTTCGAGGGTGCCATGGCCGGGCTACGGGCCTGGGCCGTGCAGGAGTGGCAGCAGGACGGCGAGAAGCCGGTGCTCGTCTACGCGGTCGGGGAACTGTCGGACGTGCAACCGGCGGCGCCGGGCGAGGTTCCGGCGTCGGACCTGGTCGAGCGGGCCCTGTCCCGTCTGGCGGCGGAGTTCGCCGACGCCGGCTGCCGCCAGATGATCGTGGCCGGCGGCGAGACCTCCGGGGCCGTGGTCTCGGCCCTGAACGTGCGGGAACTCGTGATCGGCCAGCCGGTCGCCGCGGGAGTGACCTGGACACAGGGCGACTCGCGCGGACGGGTGATGAATCTACTGTTGAAGTCGGGCAATTTCGGGGACGAGGATCTGATGAGCGGGGCCTGGGCGGTGCTGGCATGAGCAGTGTGCGGCCGGACGGGACGACAGCACCGGGGCGGACAGCACCGGGGCAGACAGCACCGGGGCAGACGGCGCCGGGGCAGACGGCGCCGGGGCAGACGGCGCCGGACGAGGCCACGGCCCGGGCCGAACTGGTCGAGACCGGCCGTCGGCTGGTCGAACTCGGCCTGAGTCCGGGCACGTCGGGCAACATCAGCGTGCGCGTCGGTGACCGGATGCTGATCACCCCGACGAACGAGTCGATGGGTGCGCTCGACCCCGCCCGCCTGGCAGTGCTGGACCTGTCCGGAAAGCATCTGGAGGGCCCGAAGCCGTCCAAGGAGTTCACCCTGCACCGGGCCTTCTACCGCCGCGCCCCCGACGCCGGCGCGGTGGTACACCTGCACAGTGTGAACGCCGTCGCGGCCGCCTGTCTCACCCCCTGGTCCGAGGCCAGCGCTGTCGCCCCGATCACGCCGTACTTCGTGATGAGGGTGGGCCAGACCCCCCTCATCGGCTATGCCCCGCCCGGCGACATCGCCCAGGCCGAGGAACTGGAGGCCCTCGACCTCCCCTTCCGGGCGGCGCTGCTGGCCAATCATGGATCGGTGGTGGCCCAGCCCACCCTGTCAGCCGCTATGAACGCCGCCGTGGAACTGGAGGAAGCCTGCAAGCTGACCCTCCTCACCTCCGGCCGGTCCCCCCGCCTCCTCACCACGGCCCAGGCCGAGGCGCTGGCCCTGAAGTACGGCAGCTACTGGGCCTCCGCCAGCTGAAGCCTCATGAGCGACCCCCACCCGTTCGGCGGCATCAGACACGACCATGAGTCACCCCGCCAGTAACGGCCGCACCTCCTGGCCGAGGAAGCGGATGAAACCCTCGAGGTCGGGCTCGTCGGACGTGGGCTGCAGGATGACCGTGGTGCAGCCCAGAGCACCGAGGCGGAGCACGTCGGCCGCGATCGTGGCCGCGTCGCCGGCCACCCCGTCGCCGGGCCCCGGCGAGCGCCCCCAGACCGGGAGTTCGGCGTCCACCCGGGCCTGAGCGTCGGGACCGGTCGCCGCAATCTGCCCGACCGTGATCTCGTGCGGGGCGAGCGCACCGGCCTTGGCCTCGGTTCCCAGGCCGTCGCGCACGAGCTGCACCCGTCGGCGGATCGACTCGTCGTCGCCGGCCCAGCTGAGCATCGTGGCGTCACCGACCTCGCCGGTCAGCGTCAGCGTCTTCGGGCCCTCACCACCGACATACAACAGCGGCACGGGGCTCAGCGGCCAGTCCAGCGCAACGTCGGTGAGTTTCACGTACGTGCCGTCCACGGTGACCTTCTCGCCGTGCAGCAACCGGCGCAGCGCGGTCGAGTACTCCCGCAACAGGGTGAGCGGCGAGGCCGGGCGATTGCCGACCTGTCCCATCCAGTCCTGCACACCGTGACCGACACCCGGCATGAGACGACCGGGGAACATCCGGGACAGGGTGGCGATCTCCATCGCCGTGAGCGCCACGTTGCGCAGGGGGGCAGGCATCAGGCCGATGCCGACCCGGATGTGCTCGGTCCAGGCCAGGGCCGCTGCAGCAGTGGCGACCCCGCTCTCCTTGAAGCAGTCCTCCCAGACCCACAGCTCGTCCAGCCCCGATTCCTCGGCGGCCCGGACCACGGAGCGGAAACGCTCGGGAGGAACGACCGGCACGAAGGCGATTCCCAGACGGGGCGGTGTCGCACTGGTGTTCTCAGCAGTCGAGGTCATGACCGACATCATGCCCCCGGCCACCGACAGTTCTGGAACCACCGCCCAGCGCCAAACGACGATCGGCTCCCGGCGTGATGCCGGAAGCCGATCGTCAGTGCCTGAATTCGCGGAATCTCAGCGAATGATCCGGCGGGCCCGCAGAGAGGCCAGAGCCTCTTCCAGGATCGCCTGGCCGTCCGCATCGCTGCGACGCTCCTTCACATACGCGAGGTGCGTCTTGTAAGGCTCGTTGCGGGGCGGCGACGGCGGCGTGGTGCGGTCCTGCCCTGCGGGGAAACCACAACGGGGGCAGTCCCAGGTCTCCGGGGGCTGCACACCCGCCTCTTCCGAGAAACTCGGCTTGGTCTCGTGCTTGTTCGCGCACCAGTAGGAAACGCGGAACCTGGGGGCCGTGTCGCCCCGCTCCGCCTCTCCCATCGGCCCGGCGCCAACTCGGCTACCGCGGATAGCGTTGCCACTCGCCACCGTGAATCCTCTCCTTCAGTACCCGGACTCGCGCCGGTTGCAGTTATGTCGTTCAGAACGCGTCGGGGAAGAACCTGTAGATCAGGTTGAGCAGCACGATCACCACTGCCCAGGTGACGCCGATCGCGATCGTGAAGCGATTGAGGTTGCGCTCGGCGACCCCGGAGCTGCCCATGCTGGAGGACATGCCACCACCGAACATGTCCGACAGCCCACCGCCCCTCCCCTTATGGAGAAGGATCAGCAGCGTCAGGATGAGGCTGGTGATGACGAGAAGCACCTGAAGGCTCAGGCGTAGCACGGACACGACGCGGACCTCTATCTCGTTGCTCGATCTGGGAAGCACTTTGAAGTCACAGCGTAGGCGATGCGCGGCCCCTGATCGGACAGATCGGAGGCCGCGCGCCGCCGGACACGCGGTTTTTACCAGACCTGAGCGTCAGACTCAGGCTGTCTTATGGTCCCGATAGCGGACAATTGACGCGAACTCACCCGGATCGATCGCGGCGCCGCCGACGAGTGCACCGTCGACATCTTCCTTCGCCATGATCCCGGCCACGTTCTGCGCCTTGACCGAACCGCCGTACAGGACCCGGACGGACGCCGCGACATCGGCCGAGTAGAGCTCGCCGATCCGCTTCCGGATCGCCGCACAGACCTCCTGCGCGTCGTCCGGGGTGGCGACCTCGCCGGTGCCGATCGCCCAGACCGGCTCGTACGCGATCACGAGCGACGCGACCTTGTCGGCGGGAACGCCGGCCAGGTCGGCGTCGAGCTGGGCCAGGCAGTGCTGAACCTGCCGACCCTCCTTGCGCACCTCGAGCCCCTCACCGATGCACACGATCGGGATGAGGTCGTGCTTGATGGCCGCCTTGGTCTTGGCATTGACCACGGCGTCGTCCTCGTGGTGGTACTGCCGGCGTTCGGAGTGGCCGACCACCACGTAGGTGCACTTCAGCTTCGCGAGCATCGCCCCGGAGATCTCTCCGGTGTACGCGCCCTTGTCGTACTGCGACAGGTCTTGTGCGCCGTACTTGAAACCGAGCTTGTCCCCGTCCACCAGGGTCTGCACGGAGCGCAGATCGGTGAACGGTGGGATCAGCGCCACCTCGACGACGTCGAAGTCGTGCTTCGCGTCGTCGAGGGTCCACGCCAGCTTCTGCACCAGATGAGCCGCCTCGAAGTGATCGAGGTTCATCTTCCAGTTACCCGCCATCAGCGGGGTGCGGCTCTTCTCGTCGGACTTGGCCATCAGCTCTCCAGGACAGTGAGGCCCGGAAGGGTCTTGCCCTCCAGGAATTCCAGGCTCGCACCGCCGCCCGTCGAGATGTGACCGAAGGCCTTCTCGTCGAAGCCGAGCGTGCGCACCGCCGCGGCCGAGTCACCGCCACCGACGACGCTGAACGCCGACGAGTCGACGAGCGACTGGGCCACCGCACGGGTGCCGTGGCTGAACGCCTCCAGCTCGAAGACGCCCATCGGGCCGTTCCAGAAGACCGTCTCGCAGTCCGCCAGCTTGGCGGCGAACAGCTTGCCGGACTCCGGGCCGATGTCGAGTCCCAGACGGTCGGCCGGGATCGCGTCCGCGGCGACCACGTCGTGCTCGGCATCGCCCGCGAAGGCCGTGGCCGCGACCACGTCGACGGGGAGCACCAGCTCGACGCCCTGCTCCTGCGCCCGCGTGATGTAGCCGCGGACGGTGTCGAGCTGGTCTTCCTCGAGCAGGCTCTTACCGACCTCGTGGCCCTGGGCCTTGAGGAAGGTGAACACCATGCCACCGCCGATCAGCAGCCGGTCGGCCGTGTTCAGCAGGTTGTCGATGACGCCGAGCTTGTCGGACACCTTCGAACCGCCGAGAACCACCGCGTAGGGCCGCTGCGGGGTCTGCGTCAGGCGCTTGAGCACCTCGACCTCGGCCAGCACCAGGCCACCGGCGGCGTGCGGCAACTTCTGCGCGACGTCGTAGACGCTGGCCTGCTTGCGGTGCACGACGCCGAAGCCGTCGCTGACGAAACCGTCGGCCAGAGCGGCGAGCTGGTCGGCGAACGCGCCCCGCTCGGCATCGTCCTTGCTGGTCTCCCCCGCGTTGAAACGGAGGTTCTCCAGCACCAGCAGTTCGCCGTCACCGAGGGCGGCGACCGCGGCCTGCGCGGACTCGCCCACGGTGTCCTGGGCCAGGGTGATGGTCACCCCGGGCAGCAGCTCCTTGGCCCGCTCGACCGCCGGGGCGAGGGAGTACTTCGCCTCCGGAACGCCTTTCGGCCGGCCGAGGTGGGCCACGACAATGACCTTCGCGCCCGCGTCCAGGAGTCGCTGCCAGGTCGGCAGCGACGCCCGGATCCGGCCGTCGTCCGTCACCGCGCCGGTTTCCTTGTCCAGCGGCACGTTCAGGTCACTGCGGACCAGGATGCGCTTGCCGGAAAGGGTTCCGAGCTCGGTAGTGAGGTCGTCGATGGTCTTCATGAAAATCAGAGACCGGTACCGACGAGCACCACGGCGTCGACGAGGCGGTTGGAGTAGCCCCACTCGTTGTCGTACCAGCCGACGACCTTGACCTGGTTGCCGATGACCTTGGTGAGGCCGGCGTCGAAGATGCACGAGTGCGGGTCGGTCACGATGTCGCTGGAGACGATCGGGTCCTCGGTGTACTTGAGGATGCCCTTGAACGCCTCGGTCTCGGAAGCGGCCTTGATCGCGGCGTTGACCTCTTCGACCGTGGTCTCACGAGCGGTCTCGAAGGTCAGGTCGGTGGCCGAGCCGGTCGGGACCGGGACGCGCAGCGCGAAGCCGTCGAGCTTGCCCTTCAGGGCCGGGATCACCAGGCTGATGGCCTTCGCGGCACCGGTGCTGGTGGGCACGATGTTGAGCGCGGCGGCGCGGGCGCGACGCAGGTCCTTGTGCGGACCGTCCTGCAGGTTCTGGTCCTGCGTGTAGGCGTGGATCGTCGTCATGAGGCCCTTTTCGATGCCGAACGTGTCGTTCAGCACCTTCGCCATCGGGGCCAGGCAGTTCGTCGTGCAGGAGGCGTTGCTGACGATGTGGTGCTTCGCCGGGTCGTAGTCGGTGTGGTTGACACCGAACACGATGGTCAGGTCCTCGTTCTTGGCCGGGGCCGAGATCAGGACCTTCTTGGCACCACCGTCGATGTGCGCCTTGGCCTTGGTGGCGTCGGTGAAGAAGCCGGTGGACTCGACCACGACGTCCACGCCGAGGTCCTTCCACGGCAGATTGGCCGGCTCACGCTCGGCCAGAACCTTGATGGCCTTGCCGTCCACGACGATGTCGTCACCGGAGACGCTCACCTCGGCGTCCAGACGACCCAGGATCGAGTCGTACTTGAGCAGGTGGGCGAGCGTCTTCGTGTCGGTGAGGTCGTTGACGGCAACGATCTCGATGTCCGCACCGGCCGCCCGGGCAGCGCGGAAAAAGTTACGGCCGATACGGCCGAAGCCGTTGATGCCAACGCGAACAGTCACTTGTCGTTTCCTCTCGTCAGCCACAGAGCGCCGGGAGGCCCGACGCCGTTTTGTGGTGTGCAGCACTTACCCTACGCGGTGCATTTCGGGAAAGGGTGTCCAGACAGCACCCTGTCGGGTCCCACGTCCGGACCCGGGATTTCAGGGTGATCAGGGGGCCAAAGGTCCATGAATGAAGGACGTCGGTCATCTGGCGCGCCGATGGCTCCGGTGCGCGTCTGGTCGCCTTTGAGATACCTGTCAAGGACTTTCAGGCGTCGAGCATGTCCGGCGTCAGGTTCGCGTCGGTGCCCGGTACCCCCAGGTCGGAGGCCCGCTTGTCGGCCATCGCCAGAAGTCTGCGGATCCGGCCGGCCACGGCGTCCTTCGTCATCTGCGGCTCGGCCAGCTGACCGAGCTCCTCCAGGCTGGCCTGCTTGTGCGCCAGGCGCAGCCGGCCGGCGGACCGCAGATGCTCCGGGACCTCGTCGCCGAGGATCTCCAGGGCCCGCTCCACCCGCGAACCGGCGGCCACGGCGGCCCGGGCGGAGCGCCGTAGGTTCGCGTCGTCGAAGTTGGCCAGGCGGTTCGCGGTGGCCCGCACCTCGCGACGCATCCGCCGCTCCTCCCAGGCCATCACCGCGTCGTGTGCGCCGAGGCGGGTGAGCAGGGCGCCGATCGTGTCGCCGTCGCGGATCACCACCCGGTCCACGCCGCGCACCTCACGGGCCTTCGCCTGGATGCCGAGCCGACGGGCGGCACCGACCAGCGCGAGCGCGGCCTCCGGGCCCGGGCAGGTCACCTCGAGGGCGCTGGAGCGACCCGGCTCGGTGAGCGACCCGTGGGCCAGGAACGCACCCCGCCAGGCGGCCTCGGCGTCGCAGGTGGCGCCGGAGACGACCTGCGGCGGCAGCCCGCGGACAGGTCGGCCGCGGCCGTCGACCAGACCGGTCTGGCGGGCCAGTGACTCACCGTCACGAATCACCCGGACCACGTACCGGCTGCCGCGTCGCAGGCCGCCCGGTGCCAGCACGACGATGTCGCTGGTGTGGCCGAACACGTCGCTGATGTCCTTGCGCAACCGGCGAGCCGCGTGGGCGGTGTCGAGCTCAGCCTCCACGACGATGCGGCCCCCGACGATGTGTAGCCCTCCGGCGAACCGGAGAGTTGCCGACACCTCGGCTTTACGGCAGCAGGGTTTAGTGACCTGTAGCCGACTCAATTCGTCTTTGACCAGTGCCGTCAATGCCATGGACAGCATCTTGCCACCGTGCGCAAGCATGGTTCGTGCGCTTGTGAAATGCGCCGGACGGGAGCCGTGCGAACGCCCGTCCGGCGTCAGCCCTTCGCCCCGGAGCAGCTCACCTGTTCGGGACGATCGCCCCACTGAACAGGTCACGGTAGGCGGCGGCCAGGCGCAGCGGGTCGTGCCGGGGCGTACCGTCACCGATCGCCACGTCGCGGCTGACGACGACCGCCCCCATAGCCCGTGCCACCCGCTCCAGTGACGCCGCGTCCTCGATCTGCGAGGGGTCCACCAGGACGGCGTCGATCCGCAGGTCGGGGGCGTGCGCGGCGAGCACCTCGAGGTGGTTCTCGGGCGAGAAGCCATCGGTCTCCCCGGGCTGCTGCCCCAGGTTCAGTGTCAGGCAGATCCGGGCCTCGGTCCGCGCCAGGGCCCGGGCCAGTTCGGGCACCAGCAGGTGCGGGAGCACGCTGGTGTACCAGGAGCCGGGGCCGAGCACGGCCCAGTCGGCGTCCCGCACCGCCTCGAGCACCTCCGGCCGCGCCGGTGGGTCGTTCGGGCTCAGCTGCACCCCGATCACCCGTCCCGGCGTGGTCGCCACCGCGACCTGACCACGCACCGTGGTGAGGCCCGCGGGGTCGTCGGGGTCGATGCCGAGCACCGTGCCCTCGATGTCCAGGGGCACCGCCGCCATCGGCAGTACGCGTCCCCTGGCCCCCAGCAACCGGGCCACCCAGTCCAGCCCGCTGACCGGGTCGTCGAGCAGTTCCCAGAGGGTGACGATCAGGAGGTTGCCGAGGGCGTGGTCGTTCATGGCGCCCGCGCTGGCGAAGCGGTGCTGCAGCACGTCGCGCCACAGCAGCCCCCATTCGCTGTCGTCGCACAGAGCCGACAGCGCCATCCGCAGGTCACCGGGCGGCAGCACGCCGAATTCGCGCCGCAACCGCCCCGACGAGCCGCCGTCGTCCGCCACCGTGACCACGGCCGTCAGCCGGTCGGTCAGGTGCCGCAGCGCCGACAGCGACGCCGCCAGGCCGTGCCCGCCGCCGAGCGCGACGACGTTCGGGCCCCGGCCGGAGGAGGTGGGGCTCACTCGCGCCCCAGGTCACGGTGCACAGCGGTGACGGCCACCCCGTCGCCCTCCAGCTTCTGGGCCAGGAGCTCGGTGATCGCCACGGAACGGTGCTTGCCCCCGGTACAGCCGACGGCGATCGTGGCGTAGCGCTTGTTCTCCCGCACGTAGCCGGCCAGCACCGGCTGCAGGGCCAGGGCGTACCGGTCGACGAACTCGGCGGCACCCTCCTGCCCCAGCACGTAGTCGGCCACGTCGGCGTCCAGCCCGTTGTGCGTGCGCAGTTCGGGCACCCAGAACGGGTTGGGCAGGAAGCGCACGTCGGCCACCTGGTCGGCATCCAGCGGCAGGCCGTACTTGAATCCGAACGACATCAGCAGGATCCGGATCGCCGGGTCTCCCTCGTCGCCGAACATCGCGATGATCTTGCTGGCCAGCTCGTGCACGTTCAGGCGCGAGGTGTCGATCAGGGTGTCCGCGTTGCCCCGCAGCTCACCCATCACCTTGCGCTCGGCGCGGATACCGTCCAGCGGCGCGCCGTCGCCCTGCAGCGGGTGCGGGCGGCGAACCGATTCGAACCGGCGCACCAGGGTCTCGTTGGTGGCGTCGAGGAACAACAGGCGGGTGCGGATACCGCTGTTCTCGGCCGTGGACACGGCATCGGCCAGGGCGCTGAAGAACGAGCGCCCCCGCACGTCGACCGCCACTGCGATCCGCCGCACCCGGGGCTCGGCCGAGCCCGCGAGCATGGCCAGCTCGGCGATCAGCTGCGGCGGCAGATTGTCGACGACGTACCAGCCGAGGTCCTCGAGGGCCTTGGCGGCAGTGCTCCGCCCGGCCCCGGACATGCCGGTGATGATGAGCAGTTCGGACGTGGTCGCCGAACCGGTCTGCTCCGTGCGACGCTCCGCACGGCCCTCCGGCTCCGTCGGCCCGTTCGCCTCCGGGGTGGTCGTCACCTTGAGCTCTCCAAACCTGTCGGATATCTGTCGATGTCGTGCCGGATTCGTGGGGGCTGGTCATTATTGCGCCCCTCTGGTCCGGCTCGTGCAGGAGGGCCCGGCTGGCCCTTGACCGGCAGGACTTCCGGTACTGGACCGGTGGGTCCCCTGGTGCGTCGCGACCACTCTTAGCCGATTCCTGGGTCCCGGCAGAACCGGCCGATCGGTGCCGGCGCCCTCCCTCGAGCGGTGGAGAGTCGATGCTCAGCCCTCAGGAAGGATCACGAGCACCTCAGTCGAGCAGTTCCCCCGTGGCCATGTCGATCGCGGGACGATTCTCCGGGACCGTACCCACCCCGGCGGTCCCGGGGTTCGCGGAGTTCTCGGGGTTCAGGCTGTCCACCACCGACTGGGCCACCTTCGGCCCCACGCCCTGCACCGAGGCGATGGCCTCGACGGAGGCCGCGCGCAGCTTCTTCACCGATCCGAAGTGCGTCAGCAGCGCTTTCTTGCGGGCCGGCCCCAGCCCGGGCACGGTGTCCAGCTCGCTGGCCGTCATCGCGGTGCTGCGACGCTGGCGGTGGTGGGTGATCGCGAAACGGTGCGCCTCGTCCCGCACCCGCTGCAACAGGTACAGCCCTTCGCTGGAGCGGGGCAGGATCACCGGCATCTCGTCGTCCGGGATCCAGACCTCCTCGAGGCGCTTGGCCAGACCGCACAGAGCCACGCCCTCGATGCCGAGCTCGGCCATCGCCGCCGCGGCGGCCGCCACCTGGGGGGCACCACCGTCGACCACGACCAGGTTCGGCGCGTAGGCGAACTTCTTCGGCCGGCCGGTCTGCGGGTCGATGCCCGGCGGCACGCCGTCCTCCTCCAGTGACGGCGCCTCGTCGAGGATCTCGCCGGTGGACGGGTCGGCACCCGCCGCCGACGCGGCTTCCTCCTCCTTCTCCCCCAGATACCGCCGGAAGCGCCGGGTGATCACCTCACGGATCGAGGCGACGTCGTCGGAGGTGCCGTTCAGGCCCTTGATCGTGAACTTGCGGTACTCGGACTTCTTCGCCAGCCCGTCCTCGAACACGACCATGGACGCGACCACGTTGGAGCCCTGGATGTGCGAGATGTCGTAGCACTCGATGCGCAGCGGGGCGGAGGGCAGCTCCAGGGCCTCCTGGATCTCCTGCAGGGCCTTCGAACGGGTGGTGAGGTCGCCCGCCCGACGGGTCTTGTGCAGGGTCAGGGCCTGCCCGGCGTTGCGGGCCACCGTCTCCATCAGCGTGCGCTTGTCACCCCGCTGCGGCACCCGGACCTCGACCCGGGATCCCCGTAGACCGGCCAGCCAGCTCTCCACCTCGTCCAGCAACGGCGGCTCGTGCGGCACCAGCACCTCGCGCGGCACCGCCTCGCCGTTCACGTCGCCGTAGACCTGCTGCAGCAGGTGCTCGACCAGGTCGGCGGTGGTGACGTCCTCCACCTTCTCCACCACCCAGCCGCGCTGACCGCGGATCCGGCCGTCGCGGACGTGGAACACCTGCACGGCGGCCTCGAGCTCGTCGTCGGCGAGCGCGAACACGTCGGCGTCGGTGCCGTCGGCCAGCACCACCGCGTTCTTCTCCATGGCCCGGGACAGGGCCTGGATGTCGTCACGCAGCCGAGCCGCCTGCTCGAACTCCAGGTCGTGCGAGGCCTGCAGCATGTCGCGCTCGAGGCGCTTCACGTAGCGCTCGGTCTTGCCGCCCATGAAGTCGCAGAAGTCGTCGGCCAGCCGCCGGTGCTGCTCGGGGGTGACCTTGCCGACGCACGGCGCCGAGCACTTGTCGATATAGCCGAGCAGGCACGGGCGCCCCACCTGCCCCGCGCGCTTAAACACACCGTTGCTGCACGTACGCACCGGGAAGACCCGCAGCAGCAGGTCGACGGTCTCGCGGATCGCCCAGGCGTGCGCGTACGGCCCGAAGTAGCGGGTGCCCTTGCGTTTGGCCCCGCGCATCACCTGCACCCGCGGGAACTCGTCGCCCATGGTCACGGCCAGGTAGGGGTAGGACTTGTCGTCGCGGTACTTCACGTTGAACCGCGGGTCGTACTCCTTGATCCAGGAGTACTCCAGCTGCAGCGCCTCGACCTCGGTGTTCACCGTGGTCCACTCCACGCTCGCCGCGGTGAACACCATCGTCTGGGTGCGCGGGTGCAGCCCGGCCGGGTCGGCGAAGTACGAATTCAGCCGCTGCCGCAGGCTCTTGGCCTTGCCGACGTAGATGACCCGCCCGGAGTCGTCACGGAACCGGTAGACACCCGGTTGCTCGGGGATGGTTCCGACGGCAGGTCGGTACGTCGATGGATCAGCCACGGCCACCACACTAAGCGCCCCCACCGACAGTTCTGTCCCGCCGTCCGCGGACGGCGGGACAGGAGAAGACCCCGCCAAGATTGTCGGCCCCCGTCCGTAGGCTCCGGCCGACATACCGGACACGGCCGACGGGGAGCCCGGACAGTGACCACCACCACCGCGAAAGAAGCTCTGCCCCCGTCATATCTGCTGTGGGTGAGTGGAACCGTGGTCTCCGTCCTGGGTAACGGCGTGCTCTACTTCGCGCTCGGCTGGACCGCGACCGGCCACAGCGGTGCGCTGGCCGGGCTCATCCTCACCGCGATCAACCTGCCGCGAGCGCTGTTCCTGCTGATCGGCGGGGCCCTGGGCGACCGGGTCGGCGCCCGCCGGGTGATGATCACCGGCGACGCGGTGATGCTCGGCATCTGCCTGCTGTTCGCGCCGGCCCTGCACCTGTCCGGCCCGGCTGTCTGGCTCCTGCTCCTCACCGGCCTGGTGCTCGGCCTCGTCGACGCCTTCTACCTGCCCGTCTCCGGCAGCATGCCCCGTCTGCTCGTCACCCCCGGGCAACTGCCCCGGGCGCTGGGCCTGCGCCAGGCCGGGGGTCAGGTGGCCCAGCTGGTCGCGGGGCCCGTCGGCGGCCTGCTCGTGGTGACGGTCGGGCTCTCCGGGGTACTCCTGCTCGACGCGGTCACGTTCGCCGCCGTGTTCGCCGTCCTGCTCCTGATCACCCCGGTGAGCGACCACGTCCCGGCCACCGGGAGCCTTGCCGCGGCCGCCCTCGACGGCCTGCGTCTCAGCCTGGCCGACCCGGTGCTGCGCACGATCCTCATGCTGACCGGGGCCGTCGCCGGCCTGGTCCTGCCCACGTTCTCGATCCTCGTGCCGCTGCTGGCCCGGGACCACGGCTGGGGTGCCCGCGGCGCGGGCCTGGTCGTGGGCGCCCAGGCCCTCGGCACGATCGCGGTGGCCCTGCTGATCGCCCGGCCCTGGCCGTCCTCGGCGCCGCCGTGTCCGGAACGGGCACCGGCCTGTTCGCCGGGCACGCCTCCCCCACGGTCCTGGGCGCCACCCCGTCGACGCATCTGTCCCGGGTGCAGGCCGTGCTCGTGATCGTCCAGACCCTGACCCTGCTCGCGACCAACAACGTCCTCGGGGTACTTGCCGACGCCGTCGCCCCCACGCCCGTCACGGTGCTGGCCGCATCACTGCTCCTGCTCAGCGGCCTGCTGGCGCTCTCCTCACGCCCGTTCCGGCAGGTGTGAGCGATGGCCACCGGGCACCCCGGGCACCCGGACTCACCCCTTCCGGGTCCGCAGCATGCGGGCGACCTCGTCCGCCCGTTCCGCCAGGGTCTTGGCGACCACCGGCGCCACGTCGCCCGCTGCGGCGGCCTCGGTCACCCGCGCCACGTAGGCCTCGTCGATACCGAAGACCGGGAACAGGTCGCGCGAGAGGTGCAGCGCCGGGATCATGCCGCCCCGGTGCAGAGTGGGCAGCAGGGCCAGGTACCGCTCGGAGTACCCGGCCAGCACGGCCTCCTGACCGGGGCGCCAGAAGGCGGAGCTGACCGCTGCGATGGCGGGGAGGGGAACACTCCGGTCGACCAGGGCCTGCCAGACCGTCGCTTTCGCCTCCGGGTCGGGAGCGGCCGCGCGCACCGTCATCGCCCGCATCCCGGAGTCCGGGTCCGGGTCGCGGTCCAGAAGATCCTGGACCGGTGCCGTCGTGTCGCCGCCCAGCTCGGACATGCGCACGAGGGTCCGCCAGGCCAGATCGATGTCGTCACCGACCTCGCCGAACAGGGCCTCGGGATCACCGGTGACGCGGGCCAGGGTGCGCAGCGCCGCACGCCGCCGGGCCGGTTCGGCCGCCAGACGACGGGCGACCTCCGCCACCTGCGCCTCGATCGCGGCCCGGTGGGCCGCCGGGGCCCAGTCACCGGCCACGTCACCGGCCAGGTTGAGGTAGGTCCCGGCCAGGACGGGCACCGTCTCCACGTCGAGCACCGCCACCAGACCGGCCACGGCCTGCGCGGCGCTCATCTCACCGGTGACCAGGGCATCCCACAGACTCGCGACGGCGACCGCGCGCGCGATCGGGGTGGGCAGTCGCCCGGCCGCGGCCGGGTCAGCCGGGCGGGTGGTGGCGAAGGTCAGATCGTCGTCGTTGACCAGGTAGAAGTCCGCGTCACCGGGCAGGTCGAGCGGCGTCCGCGCGGAACTCACCTCGACCAGGGCACGGTGCGTGCGGGTCAGGCCGTTCTCCGGGGCCAGACCGGACCGGTAGGCGCCGACCGCGAGCACCTGCGGTCGGGGTGACCCCTCCGGCCCCCGGCCGACCAGCACCGGCTGTTCCCCCGAGGTGTCCAGGGTGAAGTGGTCGGTGCCGGCCGTGCCCAGCCAACCGTCCCGCCACGCGCTCAGGTCCTGGCCGCTCGCCGCGGCCAGCTCGTCGATCAGGTCCTGGAGTGTGGTGTTCTGCCAGGCGTACTTCGCGAAGTAGGCGGCCGTCCCGGCCCGGAAAGCCTTCTCCCCGACGTAGACCTGCAACTGCCGCAGCACCGACGCACCCTTGGGGTAGGTGATCGAGTCGAAGATCGACGTCGCCTCGGCCACGTCGCGGATCGGCTGGCGGATGGGATGCGAAACCGGGCCCTGATCGGCGAGGTAGGCAGCGAGCTTCCCGGCCGCCAGGTGCCGGGCCCAGGCGTCGGTGTACTCCGTGGCCTCGCTCGCGGCCCAGTTGCAGGCGAACTCGGCGAACGACTCGTTCAGCCAGAGGTCGTCCCACCAGCGCATGGTGACGATGTTGCCGAACCACATGTGCGCCATCTCGTGCAGCAGGACCCGGGCCAGCTGCTCCTTCTCGACCGGCGTCGGATCGCTGCGGCGCAGGAATCCGTCGTTCCAGGTGACGCAGCCGAAGTTCTCCATCGCGCCACCGAACTCCGGAACGAACACCTGGTCGTAACGGGCCTGCGGGAAAGGCATCTCGAACTGCTCGCCGAAGAACCGCAGTCCCTGGGCGGTCACCGTGAACAGTTGCTCGGCCTCCCGGTCCAGCACCGAGGCCAGCGACCGGCGGCAGAGCAGGCCCAGGTCGTACCCGTCGACCTGGCGCCGCACCTGGTGGAACGGCCCGGCGTTGACCACCGTGTTGTAGGGCGAGAGCGCGGGCGTCGGGTCGAACTCCCAGACCCGCGGCCCCGGCGAGCCCTCCGGCCCTTCCGTCCCGGACACCCGCGCAGTGCCCGAATTGCTGGTCACCGTCCACTCCGCCGGTGCGGTGACGGTGAACGTGTGGGGCGCCTTCAGATCGGGCTGGTCGAAACACGCCCACACCCAGCGCGCCTGGTCCGGCTCGAACGACGTCCACAGGTAGACCTCACCGTCGGCCGGGTCCACGGCCTTGTGCACGCCGGCGCCGTCCCGGGTGTTCATCTGCTCGCACTCCACCACCAGCGTGTTCTGCGCGGCGAGGTCGTCCAGCGGCAGTCTGCCCCCGGAGGCCGGGCCCAGCGCCCGGCCGTTGAGCGTCGCGCCCAGCACCGTCGCCGCGGCGTCCACGAACGTGGCAGCACCCGGAGTACGGCAGGAGAAGGTGATCGTCGAGGTGGTGCGTACCCGTGGCCCGGTCGGCAGGCCGGTGAGATCCACCGCGATCTCGTACCTCTCCACCCCGAGCAGGTCCGCGCGTTCCTGGGCTTCCCCCTGTGTCAGGCTCTTCACGACCAGCGACTCCACGAGAATCCTTCCGACGGACGATCCGGACATTCCCCATCCTGGACGTTCCGCGACCGAACCACCCACCGGACTCACCCGCGTCCCCCATTTTCAGGTGCGGAAGTGTCGGCCGGAAAGGTATCGACCACCCCGTTGGTCCCCCGCGACTCGGCATCTGGGCCCGTACCTCGTAAACTTGTGCGTCGGCCGCACGTGAGAGGCGCTGCAACGGGCACTGCCACCAACAGAGCCCGCCACGCTCACCGAGGCTCAGAACACAGAAGGGCGCCCCTCTCAGAACATGTCGATTCCGTGTCGGAGTGGGGTTGCAAGATGGCTGAAGATCGAACCCGTGCGCTGCGTGATCTGCTGGACAGCAGGATCGCCGTGCTGGACGGTGCCTGGGGCACGATGTTCCAGAACGCGAAACTCTCGCCGTCCGACTATCTGACCGAACGTCTGGCGAATCATCCGAAAGACGTCACCGGCGATCCGGACCTGCTGAACATCACCGCACCGCACGTGGTGCTCGACGTACACCGCCAATACCTGGCCGCGGGCGCCGACATCACCACCACCAACACCTTCACCGCCACCAGCATCGGGCAGGCCGACTACGGCCTGGAGTCCATGGTGCGCGAGATGAACCTGGAGGCGGCGAAGCTGGCCCGCCAGGCGGCCGACGAGGCGGAGCGGGAGACGGGCGTACGACGATATGTCGCCGGCTCGGTGGGCCCGCTGAACGTCACGCTGTCCCTGTCGCCGAAGGTGGAGGACCCGGCCTACCGGGCCGTCACGTTCGACCAGGTGCACGACTCGTACGCGGAGCAGATCGAGGCCCTGCGCGACGGCGGCGTCGACCTGCTCCTGGTCGAGACGATCTTCGACACGCTGAACGCCAAGGCCGCCCTGGCCGCAGCCCGCGACGTGGCGCCCGACCTGCCGATCTGGTTCTCGGTCACGATCGTCGACATGAGCGGGCGCACGCTCTCCGGGCAGACCGTCGAGGCCTTCTGGCGCTCCATCGAACACGCGAACCCTCTGGTCGTGGGCGTGAACTGCTCACTGGGGGCCGCCGAGATGCGTCCCTACGTGTCCGATCTGGCGCGGCTGGCGGGCACGTACACGGCGAGCCACCCCAACGCCGGCCTGCCGAACTCGTTCGGTGAGTACGAGGAGACCCCCGACGAGACCAGCCACCTGGTGGGCGGCTTCGCCCACGACGGCCTGGTCAACGTGGTCGGCGGCTGTTGCGGCACCACGCCGGCGCACATCGCGAAGATCGCCGAGGCGGTCAAGGGCCTCAAACCCCGTCCGCTACCTCAGATTCCGCACCAGAGCCGGTTCAGCGGCCTGGAGCCGATGAACATCACCGACACCACCGGCTTCGTGATGATCGGCGAGCGCACCAACGTCACCGGCTCGGCGAAGTTCCGCCGGCTGATCGAGGCCGACGACTACCAGACCGCGGTCGAGGTGGCCGTGGAGCAGGTCCGCGGCGGCGCGAACGTGCTCGACGTGAACATGGACGCCGACCTGCTCGACAGCGAGCAGGCGATGGTCACGTTCCTCAACCTGATCGCGACCGAGCCCGAGGTGGCCCGGATCCCGGTGATGGTCGACAGTTCCAAGTGGACGGTGCTGGAGGCCGGTCTGCAGTGCCTGCAGGGCAAGGGCATCGTCAACTCGATCAGCCTCAAGGAGGGCGAGGAGGTCTTCCTCGACCACGCCCGGCAGATCCGCCGCTACGGCGCGGGTGTCGTGGTGATGGCGTTCGACGAGACCGGTCAGGCCGACACCGCCGACCGCCGGGTCGAGGTGTGCGGGCGGGCCTACGACCTGCTCACCCAGAAGCTGGGTTTCCCGGCCGAGGACATCATCTTCGACCCGAACGTGCTGGCCGTCGCGACCGGCATGAGCGAGCACAACAACTACGCCAAGGCCTTCATCGAGTCGCTGCCGCGCATCAAGGAGCGCTGCCCCGGCGCGAAGATCAGCGGCGGTATCTCGAACCTGTCCTTCGCCTTCCGCGGCAACAATGTGGTCCGCGAGGCAATGAACTCGGCGTTCCTGTTCCACGCGGTGCGCGCGGGCCTGGACATGGGAATCGTCAACGCCGGGCAGCTGGCGGTGTACGAGAACATCCCGAAGGACCTGCTCGAGCTGATCGAAGACGTGCTGTTCAACCGGCGGGAGGACGCCACCGACCGCTTGGTGACGTTCGCGGGCTCGGTGAGCGGGTCGGGCACCAAACGGGTGGTGGATCTCTCCTGGCGGGAGGCCTCCGTCGGGGACCGGCTCAGCCACGCGCTCGTGCACGGCATCGTCGACTTCATCGAGGCCGACACCGAGGAGGCCCGGCAGGAGTTCCCCCGGCCCCTCGAGGTGATCGAGGGCCCGCTGATGGACGGGATGAAGGTCGTCGGTGACCTGTTCGGCGCCGGCAAGATGTTCCTGCCCCAGGTGGTGAAGAGCGCCCGGGTGATGAAGCGCGCCGTCGCCTACCTCGAGCCGTACATGGAGGCCGAGAAGGCAGAGGCCCTGCGGCTCGGCAACGTGCCCACCGGCCGCGCCAACCAGGGCAAGGTCGTGCTCGCCACCGTCAAGGGCGATGTGCACGACATCGGCAAGAACATTGTCGGGGTGGTGCTGGGCTGCAACAACTACGAGGTCATCGACCTCGGCGTGATGGTGCCGGCGGCGAAGATCCTGGAGACCGCGATTGCCGAGAATGCCGATGTGGTGGGCCTTTCTGGCTTGATCACACCGTCGCTCGACGAGATGGTGAACGTGGCCGAGGAGATGCAGCGCAAGGGCATGACGATGCCGTTGCTCATCGGCGGGGCCACCACCTCACGCCAGCACACGGCCGTGCGCATCGCCCCCACCTACGAGGGCGCCACCGTGCACGTGCTCGACGCCTCCCGGGTCGTCGGGGTCGCGTCCGCGCTGCTCAGCCCTACTCAGTCCACCGGATTCCTCGCCGAGACCCGCACCGAGCAGGAACGCCTGCGGGTGGCTCATGCCAACCGCCGCGCCAACCCGCTGCTGCCGGTCACGCAGGCCCGGCTGAACGCCGAGAAGGTCGACTTCTCCAATCTTCCCACCCCCACGTTCACCGGTCTGCGCACCGTCGACGCCGACCTCACCGAACTGCGGGGCCTGATCGACTGGACCTTCCTGTTCCTGGCCTGGGAGATCAAGGGCAAGTACCCGGCCGTCCTGAAGGAGCCGGTGGCCCAGGAACTCTTCGACGACGCGAACACTCTTCTGGACGAGATCATCTCGGCCGGGCACTTCACCGCCCAGGGCGCGTACGGCTTCTGGCCGGCCCACACCGAGGGCGACGACATCGTGCTCGAGGGCGGTGTCCGTTTCCCGATGCTGCGCCAGCAGACGGTGAAGCCCGAGGGCCGTCCCAACCGGGCCCTGTCCGACTACATCGGCCCCAGCGGTTCGGGTGATCACCTGGGCGGTTTCGCGGTGGCCATCCAGGGCGCGGAAAAACTCGCCATGTCCTATGAGGCCCAGAACGACGACTACCGCGCGATCATGGTGAAGGCCCTCGCCGACCGACTGGCCGAGGCCTTCGCCGAGCAGATCCACCTGCAGGCCCGCCGGGAGTGGTTCGAGCCCGACGCCCAGCCCCTGCTGGAAGACCTGCACGCCGAGCGGTTCCGCGGCATCCGCCCTGCGCTCGGGTACCCGGCCTCCCCCGATCACAAGCTCAAGGAAGAGCTTTTCGACCTTCTGAAGGCCGACCAGATCGGAATCACGCTGACCGAGAGCTGGGCCATGAGCCCTGCCGCCGCCGTCAGCGGCCTGATCTTCGCCCATCCGGAGGCCAAGTACTTCACCGTGGGCCGGATCGGTGCCGACCAGGTGGCCGACTACGCCGCTCGACGGGGACTGACCCAGTCCGAGACCGAGAAGCTGCTACGCCCGAACCTCGCCTACGACCCCAAGTAACACGACACGGCGACGGGCCCGGGCCGGGTCCGTCGCCAGCAGTTCCCAGAGTGCATCCGCAGTGCACGGGTTGTGCCCTCGTACACCCCGGCACCGGGCCTGTCACATGGCACCTGTCCTGCGGATGGCCGCCGGGCGGTGCAGCAGCCGGTCCCGGCAGGGCACCAGGAGCACCTTGTCTGCCCGGTTCCCGCGGATGACTATTTCCAGGACCCCTTCGGCCAAGGTGAGGTGCCCATGGAAGTCCTGATCATCCTGCTCGTCGTCTACGTCGTGTACCAGTACTTCAAGTAGCCACCGGACCGGTCAGGGCGGATGCTCTTGAGCCCCAGGAGTTTCCGCCTTCAGCTCCGCGTCCGCATCCGTGGGCGGCCCTCACCGCTCACACACCGCGCGGATCGTGCCTCTGCGGTCGCAGGTCAACACCCCCACAGCCCCACCCCGAACACCTGCACCCACGATCCGCCGAAGCTCCGAAATGGTGGACGTCGACGAGCTTCTCGTCGACGTCCACCGCTCGGTCTACGGTCGGGTCGCGAAGGCCACGACCCGTCGCAGCTTGTCGAAGTCCTCCAGGGCCGCACGCCCCTCATCCTGCAGCGAGGCCAGCGCCAGGTCATTCCCGTCGTTCGGGGTGGTGACGGCCTCCTCGTACAGGCCTCGTTCCGCGGCCGCCCACTCCGGGCGCTCCTCGACCACGACGTCCTCAAAGCCGGCATCGGTCAGGTCCCGCCGCAGATCGAGCCGCCGGATCCGTTCCGGCACCCGGGCATCGCCCGGATCCGTGGCCAGCCAGGTGGTGAGCACGAGCCGGCCCCCACGGCGCAGCACCCTGCGGAATTCAGCGAGCGCAGCAGCCGGCGGACCGGCGAGCTGGATCGAGTCGGTGCACAGCAGGGCATCGACCGACTCCGTGGACAGACCGGTGCCGGTCAGCGTGCCGAGCCAGAACTGCGCACGGTCGGTGTCCAGGTACGGTGAGCCGGGCCAGCCGGTGTTGGCCGGTGTGCCGTGCGGGGCGTCCTGCGCAGCACTCGGGCTGTCGCCGTTCGCCCGCGGCCCCGGTAGACCGGTCCGCGCCGGCCTCCCCAGATCAGCTGCTGTCACTTCCCGCCCCAGCCGGCGGGCCGCCGTACGCCGGGCCTGCCCGAGCGCGACGGCGGAGAAGTCGACCCCCGCCAGCCGCGCATCCGCCCGCCGGGCCACTTCGATCCCGTAACCGCCCCGGCCACAAGCAATGTCGGCCAGCAAAGCACCCTCGGTCAGGGCCAGCCCTTCGGTGACCTCGTCCAGCGCCCCGAACGGCAGCACGCCGACCGGACCGAAGTCGGCCGGCATTCCGAGGCGGCGGGCCAGGATGGCGTCCTTGACCGGTGACATCTGCATGTCGGAGTACCAGCGGTCGTAATAAGCGCTCCCGCGTGAGGACGGGCTGACGACGGTGGACTCTGTTACGGATGCTTCTCGCACCGCTACAGAGTGCCCGAAAAAGCCGCCAAAGGGACACCGGATGAGTGTGTTCTTCGCCGTTCGTCCGTGAGCGGCTGGCAGAATCCCGCGGTGTGCTCCCCGACCTCTGGCCGCTGTACGGACTCTCCGTCGTCACACCACGCCTCGAGCTACGCCTTCCCCGCGAGGAAGAGATCGCCGAGATAGCGGAGGTCGCCGGCCAGGGTGTGCATCCTGCGGGTGAGCGTCCGTTCCTGACGCCATGGACGGACGGTTCCCCGGCGGACCGGGCCCGGAACGTGCTGCAGTCGCACTGGCGTGACCTCGCGGCCTGGGACGTGGCGTCGTGGGCGCTGAATCTGGGGGTTTTCCTGGCCGGACGGCCGATCGGCCTCGTGGGCCTTCGCGCCCAGGACTTCCCCGTGGTCCGGGAGGTCACCAGCGGATCGTGGCTGGGCCTGCCGCACCAGGGCCACGGCTACGGAACCGAGGCCCGGACAGGCCTGCTCGTGCTGGCCTTCGATCATCTCGGCGCCACTGCGGCGCTGACCGAGGTGTTCCCGGACAACCGCGCGTCTCAGGGTGTCTCCCGCAAACTCGGCTACCGGCCTGACGGCATCCGCGTGGACGCTCGTGACGGCGAGGCGCTGATCTCCGATCGGCTCCGCCTGACCGCAGAAAGCTGGCGTGGAGGCACCCGCCCCGCTGTCCAGGTCACGGGGATGAACTCCTGCCGAGCCTCGTTCGGCCTGACCCGGCCCGAGCTCGACCGGTCCTGAGCCGCACCACGCCGGCCCTGCGGCCCCCCTCTGCCGACTGCTGCTCAGGGACGAGGTGTCTTCGTGCCGGAGACACCCCGTCCCGCCCGAGCTAACGACGCCGCGGACTCACCGAATCCGAAGCGTCCAGATCGACCCGCTTGGATGCGGCCCGGGCCGGGGACACCACCTTCTTCGCCGGGGCCTTCTTGGCTGCGGGTGCTTTCTTCGCCGCCGTGGTCTTCGCCGTCACGCTCTTGGTGGCCGTGCTCTTGGCCGCTGCGCTCTTGGCTGCCGTGCTCTTGGCTGCCGTGCTCTTGGCCGCTGCGTTCTTGGCCGGAACCGCCTTACTGGTGGCGGACTGGCCGACACTCGTGATCGTCGCGGCGACCGACCGGGACTTCTTGATCTCCGCCCCGCGGCCCTCGATCGCGTTCGGGTTCTCGATGTCGAGGAGATCGGCGAGGAAGCGGCCCGTGTGGCTCTCCGGAACCGTCGCGACGTCTTCCGGCGTGCCCTCGGCGACCAGGGTGCCGCCGCCGCTACCGCCCTCAGGACCGAGGTCGACGATCCAGTCGGACGACTTGATCACGTCGAGGTTGTGCTCGATGACCAGGACCGAGTTGCCCTTGTCCACCAGTCCCTGGAGCACTCCCAGCAACTTGCGGATGTCCTCGAAGTGCAGACCCGTGGTCGGCTCGTCCAGCACGTAGATGCTGCGGCCGGTCGAGCGCTTCTGCAGCTCGCTGGCCAGCTTCACGCGCTGCGCCTCACCGCCGGACAAGGTCGGCGCCGACTGGCCCAGACGCACGTACCCGAGGCCGACGTCCACCAGGGTGCGCAGGTGCCGGGCGATCGCCGGGACGGCCTCGAAGAACTCGGCTGCCTCTTCGATCGGCATGTCCAGCACGTCGGCCACGGTCTTGCCCTTGAAGTGCACCTCGAGGGTCTCCCGGTTGTACCGGGCTCCCTGGCAGACCTCGCACGGCACGTAGACGTCGGGCAGGAAGTTCATCTCGATCTTGATGGTGCCGTCGCCGGAGCACGCCTCGCAGCGGCCACCCTTGACGTTGAACGAGAACCGGCCCGGCTGGTAACCGCGGACCTTGGCCTCCTGGGTCTGCGCGAACAGCTTCCGCACGTGGTCCCAGACCCCGGTGTAGGTGGCGGGGTTCGAGCGCGGGGTACGGCCGATCGGGCTCTGGTCGACGTGGACCACCTTGTCGAGGTGCTCCAGGCCCTTCACCGTCTTGTGCCGGCCGGCCACCTGGCGGGCGCCGTTCAGCTTGTTGGCCAGCACGGTGTAAAGGATGTCGTTGACCAGCGTGGACTTGCCGGAGCCACTCACCCCGGTGACCGCCACCAGACAACCCAGCGGGAACGAGACGTCCAGGCCCTTGAGGTTGTGCTCGCGAGCTCCCACCACGGTCAGCTGACGCTTCGGGTCACGCGGGCGCCGGACCTGTGGGACCTCGATCTCCTTGCGGCCCGACAGGTACATGCCGGTCAGCGAGGTGGGGTGCTCGTACAGCTCTTTCACGGTGCCGGAGTGCACGACGTAACCACCGTGCTCGCCCGCGCCCGGACCGATGTCGACCGCCCAGTCGGCGGCACGGATCGTGTCCTCGTCGTGCTCGACGACGATCAGCGTGTTACCCAGGTTACGCAGACGCGTGAGAGTGTCGATCAGGCGCCGGTTGTCGCGCTGGTGCAGACCGATACTCGGCTCGTCCAGCACATAGAGCACACCGACCAGCCCGGACCCGATCTGCGTGGCCAGCCGGATGCGCTGCGCCTCACCACCGGACAGTGTGCCCGCAGCCCGGTCGAGCGACAGGTACTCCAGGCCGACGTCGAGCAGGAAGCCGACGCGGGCGTGGATCTCCTTCAGCACCTGGTCGGCGATCTGCTTCTCACGACTGGTCAACTCGAGCGAACCGAGGAATTCTGCGGCCTCACGCAGCGGCAGCGCACAGACGTCAGCGATCGACCGGCCACCGACCGTGACGGCCAGCACCTCGGGACGCAGGCGGCTTCCCTTACAGACGGGGCACGGGATCTGCCGCATGAAGCCTTCGTACCGCTCGCGACTCCAGTCCGACTCGGTCTCCGAGTGGCGACGCTGGATGAACGGGATGACACCCTCGAAACCCGTGGTGTAGGAGCGTTCCCGGCCGAAGCGGTTCTTGAACTTCACGTGGACCTGGTAGTCCTGCCCCTCGAGCAGAGCCGTCCTCGCCCGCTCCGGCAGGGCCCGCCACGGAGTGTTGACGTTGAACCCGAGGTCTTTGCCCAGGGCTTTCATCAGGCGCAGGAAGTACTCCGCCGAACCCTGCGTCCACGGGATGATCGCTCCCTCGGCCAGGGTGAGATCCTCGTCGGGCACCAGCAGCTCGGCGTCGACCTCGAGCTTCGTGCCGATACCGGTGCACTCGGGGCAGGCACCGAACGGGTTGTTGAACGAGAACACCCGCGGCTCGACGTCGTCGATCGCGATCGGGTGCTCGTTGGGACAGGCCATCTTCTCGCTGAAGCGCCGTTCCCGGTCGGGCGCGCCCTCGGGCTCGTCCACCAGGTCGGCCACCACGATCCCGTTGGCCAGCAGCAACGCCGTCTCGACGGAGTCGGTGAGGCGCTGCTTGGAGGAGGCCTTGGCCGCCAGCCGGTCGACAACCACCTCGATCGTGTGCTTGTAACGCTTGTCGAGCGTGGGTGAATCGGCGAGCGAGACCACCTTGCCGTCGACCCGGGCCCGGGAGAATCCCTTGGTCTGCAGGTCGGCGAAGAGGTCGACGAACTCGCCCTTACGCGCCCGCACGACCGGGGCGAGCACCTGGAAGCGCGTGCCCTCGGGCAGGTCGAGCAGACGGTCGACGATCTGCTGGGGCGTCTGCTTGGTGATCGGCTCACCACAGATCGGGCAGTGTGCCCGCCCGGCCCGCGCCCAGAGCAGGCGCAGGTAGTCGTACACCTCGGTGATGGTGCCGACGGTGGACCGCGGGTTACGCGATGTCGACTTCTGGTCGATCGAGACAGCCGGTGACAGCCCTTCGATGAAGTCGACATCGGGTTTGTCCATCTGGCCGAGGAACTGCCGGGCGTAGGCGGACAGCGACTCGACGTACCGGCGCTGTCCCTCGGCGAAGATGGTGTCGAACGCCAGGGACGACTTGCCCGACCCGGACAGACCGGTGAAAACCACCAGTGCGTCACGAGGAAGATCGAGCGAGACGTCCTTCAGGTTGTGCTCGCGGGCTCCGCGAACGATCAGTCGGTCACTCACGCAGGCCATGCTAGGTGCCCCCACCGACAGTCTTCGCGTCGAGCGGGCACGCCAGCGAGAACACCGGTGCGCAAGGTGCGGCATTGACAAGATTTGCGGAAGTGAAAACCGGACCGGCCCACGTCGCCAGTCACCTCGTCCTCCGGCCCGCTGTTGCCCGACGGCCTGCCGGGGATGGCAGGGTATGGCCATGGTCTACAACGGAGAAGTCACCCCCGGAGGGCCCGCAGACGTCCGCGAGCTCCCCGACGCGGTGATCCGGAAGGCGAGCGTCTCGCCCCAGGACAACAACGCGTACCTGATCACCTGCCGGCAGACCGGCGACCAGCTGTTGATCGACGCGGCCGACGACGCCGGGCGCGTACGCACACTGATCGGTGAGGGTGGCGGCCCACTGCGCGGCATCGTCACCACGCACCAGCACTGGGACCATCACCGGGCACTGCAGGAGATCGCCGAGGTCACCAACGCCCCCACCCTGGCGGGCGAGGACGACGCCGACGAACTCCCGGTCAAGCCCGACGTACGACTGCGTCACGCCGACGCGGTGACCGTGGGCGAACTCACTCTCGACGTCGTGCACCTACGGGGCCACACGCCCGGTTCGGTCACGCTGGTGCTCACCAGTTCGGACGGCAGCGTGCACGCTTTTACGGGCGACAGCCTTTTTCCTGGCGGAGTAGGGAACACGTTCGACAACAAGGAGAACTTCGCGACCCTGATCAGTGACGTCGAGGAACGCCTCTTCGACGTCTATCCGGACGAGACCTGGATCTACCCGGGCCACGGCAAGGACACCACGCTCGGCGCGGAGCGCCCGAGCCTGCCCCAGTGGCGCGAACGCGGCTGGTAGCAGATCAGCGGGTCAGTAGTCGCAGCGCAGCGTCCATTCGCGCTGCGGCTGCTCCCAACCCCACTCCATCGTGCTGAGCCGGAAGACCGAGCCACCGACCCGCGCCATCTCGTACTCACCGTCGGCGAAGGTCGGGAAAGGTATGTTGCGACCGAAAGTGCCGATGCTGCGCCCGATCCCCCATCGGCCAGGACCGACCCGGTAGAACTCCCCATCACCGCCGTACAGCAGCGAGCTCTCGCGCACGACGATCCGGCAGTCGTCCGTCCCGGTCTCCTTCAGCGTGGTGAAGGAGGTCTGGGTGAGTGCCGCGATGCCCATGAAGAACGGCAGGGCCAGCGCAACGACGAGCGGCAGGTGCTTCCGGCGGGCAGGAAAGCCGGCGAGGCCTGCGAACGCCGCGGCGATCAGCCCCAGCGCCAGCCAGGTGCCGCTGACGACCCGGTCCCCGAACATCAGGATCAGCCCCGCCCTCCCGGAGATGATCCAGGCCACCACGGCCACACCCAGAAGAATCCAGGCCGTGCCCACCCGAACCCGACGGGGAGCCACCGTTACGACCGCGGTGTCTTGCATGTCCGGATCATTCCATCCCGTGGGTGCAGCGCGGGTACCGAACGATCGGATTCAGCGGATGAAGCTGAAGAGCCGGCGTGAGAAGTCCATCGGCACCGGGTCTCCGCTGTAGCGCACGACCCCCATCGCGGCCTGCTCGCCGCCCTCCCTGGTCTCGTAGGCGAGTTCACTGAATCCGGCCTTCGCGAACCAGCCCCGGACGGTGTCGTTCAGATCGCCGATGTCATCGTCCCGGCCCCGCGACCAGATCAGCGTGGCCCCAGGACGGCAGAACGCGGGAGCGGCCCGGATCAGACCCTCCAGATCCTCGTCGGTGAGGTTGCCGAAGATGCCCACCATCAGCACCAGGTCGGCGGGGACCAGACCGGCGTACGCCTCGGCCGCACCCGCATCGGCGGTGAGGACCTTGATCCGCAGCCCTCGTTCACCGACCGCTGTGCGGGCCCGGGCGGCCAGCTCCGGGTGTAGTTCCACCAGCGCACCCTCGACCCGGTCGGCGTCGGGGCGGGCGGACAGCACGCCGATCAGATCGCGACCGTCTCCGGCGCACAGACTCACGGCCGTGATCGGCTCGCCGGGTCTGCCGTTCAGGGCTTCCGTGATGTGGTGGCGGACCCGCGACAGCCTCCAGGACAGGGCCGAGTCAGGGTCGCTGTAGACGTCGTGCCAGGAGACATAGTCACGCATCGCTCTACTATCCTCCCCCATCGGCGAACCCTCGCTACGAAAAGGTCGTATCATTGATCCATGACTGCGTCCCCGGAAGCCACGCGCCGCGGCCCCCACACCGACGACGACCTGCTGCGGACAGCCATGATCGAGGCTGCGGAGAAGCTCCTGGCCCGCTCCGAAGATCAGGACATCGCAACCCGGGCCGTGTGTGAGGCGGTCGGCGTTACCCAGCCCCGCCTGTACCGACTCTTCGGCGACAAGCGCGGCCTGCTCGACGCGGTGGCCGACGCGGGCTTCGAACGCTACGCGCGGCACAAGGCCCAGCTGGAGCAGACCGGTGACCCGGTGGTGGACCTCCATACCGGCTGGGACGACCACATGGACTTCGCCGGCGCCAACCCCGCGCTCTACCAGCTGATGTTCGCGCCCCGTCCGCACTCCCACAGCCAGGCTCGCCGCCAGATCCTCGCCTTGCTCGAAGCCTCCCTCCTGCGCTGCTCAGCGATCGGCGCCCTGCGCATCGACGTGAACCATGCGGCCCAACTGATCCTTTCGTCCAATGTCGGCGTCGCCCTCAGTCGCATCGCCGAGCCGGACCTCTTCGACGAAGGCCTCTCCCACCGGGCGCGCGATGCCGCCTTCGGCGCGGTGCTCGCCCTACCGGCCACGAGTGCCACCGAAGACCCCGTCAGTGATGCCGCCCGACAGCTTCACTCCCAGCTCACTCTCACCGGCAGTGAGGCACTGGAACCGGCTGAGGAGTCCCTCCTGGAACGCTGGCTGGAGCGCATCGTCGAACGCTCGGGGCGGGCGCGCCCGGAAAATACCTAGAAACGGAGGTTTCCGGCCAAACTCCCGGAGGAAAGAGAGGGCCCTCCGGGGGCTGGAAGAGCTTCCAGAGCCCGGGGAAGCAAAACTCCGCGGGCACGGTTGGCCACGTACGGCGTTACCGGCACGGCACGCGGCAGATCGAGAGGCAGAATCCTGATGGCAGTAGCTGACAGTGGCACGATCGAGCTCGGTGGCAAGAAGGTGCACCGGCTCGGGTACGGCGCTATGCGCATCACCGGTGACGGCATCTGGGGCCCGCCCCAAGACCACGACGCGGCGGTCCGCGTGTTGCGCCGGGCCGTTGAGCTGGGCGTGAACTTCATTGACACGGCCGACTCGTACGGACCGTACATCTCCGAAGAGCTGATCCGGGAAGCCCTGCACGACGGCTCGGGGTACGGAGACGTCGTCATCGCCACGAAGGGCGGCCTGACCCGGAGCGGGCCGAATGTCTGGCCACCGCTGGCGCGTCCGGAATACCTGCGCCAGTGCATCCTGATGTCGCTGCGGCGGCTGGGTCTGGAGCAGATCCCGCTCTGGCAGCTGCACCGTATCGACGCCAAGACGCCGCGCGAGGAAACCTTCGCCGAGGTGAAGAAGTTCGTCGACGAAGGGCTGGCCCTGCAGGTCGGCCTGTCCGAGGTCAGTGTCGAGGAGATCCGGGCCGCGCAAGACGCCGGGCTTCCCGTGGCCTCGGTGCAGAACCGCTACAACCTGGGAGACCGCCGGGCCGAAGAGGTGCTGGACTACTGCGAGCAGCAGGGCATCGCGTTCATCCCCTGGGCTCCGGTCAACGCTGGTTCCCTGGCCCGTCCGGGCGGCCCGCTGGAGAAGGTTGCCGGGAACCACCCGGGCACCACCACGTCACAGCTGGCACTTGCCTGGCTGCTGCGCCGCTCCCCCGTGATGGTGCCGATCCCGGGCACGTCGTCGGTCTCCCATCTCGAGGAGAACCTCGGTGGGGCGGACATCACGCTCACCGATGAGGAGTTCCAGACGCTCGCCGACGCCATCTGACCGTCCGGGGAGACCCACAGAACGGAGAACGCCGGCAACTGTCGGCCGTCGGCGTCCTCCTTTCTGTTCGCAACGGATCATGGGAGCCCGGCGAGGAACTCCTCCGCCGTCGTCGGCACCGAGAACATCGGAAAGTCGAAACGTAGGGCGTTCTCGTGCTCTTCGGCTGACGTTGCCGCCATGCAGTCGGACAGTGTGATCACCCGGTACCCGTTCTCGTAGCCGCTGCGCATCGTCGACTCGACGCAGCAGTTGGTGAGGAAACCACCCAGGACGACGGTGCGGATTCCTTTGCTGCGCAACATGAAATCCAGGTTGGTGCTGGCGAAGGTATCCAGACCCCGCTTGCCCTCGACCACGATGTCGCCGGCCTGTGGGGTCAGGTCGTCGACGATCGCGGCACCCCATGATCCCTTGATGAATGCCTTGCCGTCGACGACGCCCTTCAAGATCCCGTAGGGGTGCGAGCTGATCTCGTTGTAGCCCTCGGCGAAGCTGATGGGCGCGTGCATCACCGTGATCCCGGCGGCCCGCGCGGCCTGGGCCACGGCCTTTGTCTTCTGCAGCATCCCGGTGTCGGCCATCACCGGCGCGACCGCCTCGTGCAGCACGCCACCCTGGCTGGTGAAATCGTTCTGGTACTCGATGAGGACAAGAGCGGTGCTGGATGGGTCGATGGGCATGACGACTCCTTCGGCAGCTTCATCGGGCCGGGATTTTCTTCGTCCGTGGTGACAACCATAGGTGGAGGATCGGCGTGTTGTGGGGAGACAGGGCAGGAACACACCAGGCGGGGGCGCGAGATCATGACCAGGACGGTCGGTGGAGCTAAGGCGGGGGCGGCGGCCATGGGGGTACGGAGCGGAGCCATCATCGTGGCGGCGCTGGTGTCGGTGGCCGCGCTGGCGGCTGCGGCGTGGGGTGCCAGCAACTCGGGAGGCACCTCCACGAGCCGTCCGGTCGTCACGACGCCGGTGACCACACTGCCGGGAGTCAGGGCGGCGACGCTCTCGGACACCGGTTTGGGTGATCTGAAACTTGGTGTCAGCCTCAAGAAGGCGAAAGCTTTGGGCTTCGTGGGGAACCGGGCCAACGAGGCCGGCGAGCCATGCAGCCAGTACACAGGCAAGAAAGGCATCAAGTACCTCTGGTTCACTCAGGGCCACCTGGCGATCATCGACATCCCGAAGAGGACGAGGATGAACACCGGGATCGGTATCGGTAGCACCTTTCAGCAACTGCACGACGTCTACGGAGACCGGATCGGTCCCGACGACGGAAACGCCAGGATCTATGTCAGCGCGCCGGAGGCACCCGTGAAGGCTCAATACCGGATCGGACTGGATACCGAGACGGCCTTCCGTGACTCAAAGATCGTCGAGATCGCCCTGCAGTCGACCGATGCCGCATGCTACGAGTAGGCATGAGCAGCGCTGGGCACCTCGGTATCCCCGCTGCCTCCTGGGTTGCGGAGCCCGGGGCCCGGCACAAGGTCATGGCCAGGGACGTCGACGTGGATGTCAGCAGAGTGGACACCGCCACAGCCGCCATCACCGACCTTCCCCAGGACATGATCGGTGGATCGGGTGTTCAGGGCCTGCCCTCGTTCGAGGAGTACGTCTCCGCGCGGCTGCCCGCTCTGCTCCGCCTGGGGCACGCTCTGACCGGGAACCCTCACGACGCCAGTGATCTCGTCCAGGACGTGTTGGAGAAGGTCGGGGTGCGCTGGGGCTCCCTCGAGCGGCGGGGCGTGAGTGTAGACGCGTACGTGCGCCGGGCGATGGTCAATGCCCGCACCAGCCGCTGGCGTCGACGACGGAAGGAGACGCTGGTCGCCGACGCACCCGAGGCTCCCGCCGACGGTGAGGCTCCGCATGACCGGTTCGACGACGAGCCGCTCTGGAAGGCCCTGCGGGAACTGCCGGAGAAACAGCGCGCGGTTCTGGTGCTGCGCTATTACGAAGGACTCAGCGAGTCCGAGATTGCCGAGACGCTCGGTATTTCCGGGGGCACGGTGAAGAGCCACACGTCCCGGGCGATGAGCGCTCTCCGGCGGACCCTCGACACACCGGAAAGAGGCCTCCGATGAGCCAGAACGGCCTCGAAGAACGGCTGTCGGCACTGCTCGGTGGCAATGAGCTCGACCTGCTGGCCCGCGACGGTGCGACCAGTACCGTCATGGACGGTGTGCGCCGTGCCCGGCGACGGCGCCGAGCGATGCAGGTGGCGGTTCCGACCGTGCTGGTAGTAGGCACTATCGCGGCCGGGGCGACCTTCCTGCCCCGATACCACGAGCAAGCTGCCCCCACCCTGCCCTCCTCGAAGGTTCTGAGCGGCAACGGTATCGGCGGTCTGACGCTCGGCATGAGTATCACGGACGCGCGGGATGCCGGACTGATCGGTCGAGAGACCACGGTGCCGGGCGGACGGGCGGCTTCCTGCGCCACCTATGACGGTCATGGATCGATCGAACAGATCCTTGCTCAGGACGACACGGTCGCGGCCATCACGGTCGACGCCTTCGCGGAGACCCCAGCCGGCATCAACATCGGCGACACGTACGGCGATCTGCGCAAGGCCTACCCGGACGCGCCGGATGAAAACGCGGGCACCGGAACGACTGTGCTCCAGGTCCCGAACATGGGCGGGGCCGGGTCTAGGGCTAAATCCGGGTCCGGGGCTGGGGCTGAGTCCGGGGCTGGGAGTCAGTACGAGTTCACCTTCGAGGCCACGGGTGGCGAATCGGCCGCCGGTTCCGGGGCCGACCCGCTTCCCTCGTCCACCCGTATCACCGCTCTGGCCCTGAGTAGCGGAGACAGCGGTCTTCAGACATGCCGTCTTTGACGATGCCCGGCGGGCTCAGCTGGGCACGCCGTCCCACACGGTCACCTGGACGGACAACTCGTCGGGCCGGTCCGATCCCTCACCGATCCGGAGCCACGCGACCCGGTCATCGGACGTCTTCAAACAGAACTGGTCGCCCGGGAACACGTCGAGCGACGGGAAACCCGGCTGACCGGAGGCAGCCCGTGAGGCGCAGCGGGCGGCCGCGCCCTGGGGCAGACCCTGATCCATGTACAGCTTGCCGTCGACGGGCGACAAGCCCGTCTTCTGATCCCAGTAGACGTCGAGCGCGCTCGACGTCCGGCTGGTTCGCGGTGTTGCCGTGGCTGCTCTTTCGTCAGCCTCGTCGACATCGATGCCAAGGCCGCCGGCAATGGTCATCGGGCCGTCGAACAACACCACCGGGCGGGTGGTGGCGGCGGGGATCTCCACGTCCGGGGAACCAGAAGGGGTGGGCCGCCAGAGCGGACGACCGGTGGCCGCGGGCAGGGTTCGGTCGTCGGCCGGGGCCTCGCCGTTCACGAGCGCCATCGAGCCCCAGGCGATCGCGCCGAGTACTCCGACAGTCCCAATGGTGACGACAATTTTTCTGAAACGGGCTGGTTCGTCGGGTGCGTAGTTGTCTGGCCCTGAAGGTGCTGAGGACGTCACGCGTCAATTCCCCCGATGGTCTGGAGCTTCGTCGAACACTGTCGTAGGGGCACTGCTGTAGGGGCTCACAGAGATCGGCCCGGCCGGCCGCCCCGGGGGTGAGATCGGGACGGCCGACCGGGCTGCTGACCGGATCGGACCGCGGGTGGTCCGGGCCCGGTCGTCGAAAGGCGGCGCCGACCCCGGAAGGGACCGGATCAGATACCGCCGGATCAGATACCGCCGGAACCGGCTACGCCGGGCCGGTTTCAGTTGATGGTGATGGTGATGCTGTTGCCCACCGCGCTGCCGTTGATGCTGGCCGTCACCAGGTAGTCGCCCTTCACCTTGAACTTGAGGCGTACCTTGGCCTCACCACGCCGGTCCGAGGTGTCGGTGTCGGAGTAGGTGGCCCCACCGCCGATCTTGACAGCCTGCACGGTGACGTCCAGACCCGGCTCGAGACCCGTGAGGCTGAACCGGACCTGCTCCTTGGCCACGGCCGAGGTCGGGCCCGAGAGCATCGCGTTCGGCACCACGAAATCGCTGCGGGCGCTCTCCTTCAGCGCGCAGTCGACCGTGCGAGCCCGCACCCGGTTCCGGCCGGAACCGGTGGTGGCCGGGCCGGAAGCTGTGGTCTGGCCGGGCCCCAGCGTGGCGAAGGGTGCCCCGTTGACGGTGATGGCCGTCGAGCACCGCGGATCGGCATTGCCCAGGGTGACGGTGAGCGTGGAGTTGTTGTCGTCCACGCGCACGGCCGAGGCGGAGATGGACAGTGGCACACCCGACGGATAAGCGTAGGCCGCCCCTCCGCCGATGCCGACAATGGCGAGTATCCCCACCACGGCGGCTTTTCGATTGATCCTGCTGAAGTTCATGACTCGCTGGTCCCCTCTGGTACGGGAGGCAGATCGGAGGCGATGGTCATCCCCCGACGACGGATGAGGTCTTGCAGGCACTCAGCGGCTCGGTGCTGCTGGTGGCCGGCTTCACCATGGGCTGGTTCAGCACGACCGGGATCTGCCCGGCGTCGTCCTCGACGACCGGGGTGGACATCACGACGTTCACCGTGCGGGTCTGCCCCGCTGCGATGGGCACGCTGAGGCGCCACACCGGGTGGTTATTGTCGAGACCGGTCACCGGAATGACCGTCGACCCGTCGAGCTGGGTGAGCACGGCGCTGCTCCCCACCGGGCCGTAGATGTCCAGAACGATCCGGTTGCTGCCGTCACGCGTCGCCTGGCCGGTGAAACCCCGCTGTAGGAGGTCTGTCCGAACGTTGACGTAGGACGGCAGCCCTTCCCCGTCCTTGGGAGCCGTGTTGTCCAGGGTGACCGCGATCTGACCCACCCTGGCGCTGTTCGTGCAGGTGCCCGGGTCGTACTTGGTGTCCACCTGCAGATAGGCGTCCATCTTGTTGCCGCCGCCGTTGTTGATGACGGTCATGGCGAACGGTCCGGGGTCACCCGGAATGGTGCCGGAGATGCTGAGCTGCTCCAGCCGGGCCTGAACCTCGTCGTCGTCGGCCCAGAGCAGGAGCCGCCGCTCACGGATCGGCTCGCGCAGCGATGTGATCAGCGTGGGCATGCTGAACTCTCCGCTGGAGAACTTACCGAAGACCGCCTGGACGAGCTCGGTGGTCACGGAGTCAACCACCTGCGGATCGTCCCAGCGGGCGTACACGCCCTTGCTCAGGAAGTTCCCGGCGTTCGACGAATCCACCGTCACACCGCGAACTTTCACCGGACCGGTGGCGGCGAGCAGGGAGGCGACCACATTCTGGTCGACACCGGCGACGAAGTCGGCCCGCTGCTGCGTGCGCTCGTTCCAGCCCTTGGCTGCGAGCTCGCCGGTGTGCGGAAAGTGCGGGCTGGCGTTGAACCCGGCCCACTCGGTGAGGTCTTTGCCGTAGTGCTCGCGCAGGTTCTCCGGCACCACGCTCGACCGGATGGCCGGGCCCCGGTCGAGCGCGGAGCGGGACTGCGCATCGGCCAGCACCATACGACCGTGGTCGGTCTTCAGTTCGGCGAAAGCACCGACCAGACCGCCCGTGCCACGCGCCTCCGCGTCCTGCTGGAGCAGCACGATCCAGGTCTTCTGGCCGTCAGAACCGAGCATGCCGGGCAACTGCTGGAGCAGGGGCACGGCGTCGGCGAACGGGCCGCGAGCAGATTCCAGCGCGGAGCTGAGAGTGGAGACGCCGTCGGCCACCTCGGGACGCAGCGGGCCGGGATCGATCTCCCCCACCTTCACGGCCCCGGAGGAGACCGCGGCGGACAGAGCGGGCATGGCCTCGGCGACGTCCTGGATCGCGGCCGTGTCGAGCTGCCCCTGGTTCCCGGCCGCGCCGGTGGGCCGCAGCTTCGGCAGGGCGGTCTCCAGCGGACGGGCGGACTCGGTGATGTCGTTCATGACCGCGCTGACCTGACGCGCGGCGTACAGGTCCCGGCCGAGCAGGGGAACGTAGGAGGCCGCTCCCCAGACCGGGTCGGACGTCAGGCTGCGAGCGCGCTGCGCGTCTTCGCGCACCTGGGTGAGCGTCTGGCCCGCGGCGACGAGGTCGTACGCCTCGAGCTGACTCTGCAGCAGCTTGCCGTCGGTCTTCAGTGCCTCGACGGCGACCCGGGCCTGCTGGGCGCGTACGGCCAGCCAGGTTCCGGCGGCCCCGAGGCAGAGCACAGCAAGAACCGCCACGACGACCCCTGGTCTGCCGAACCGGCCGAAACGACCCAGTCTGCCGACAGGCAGCCTGCGGCCCTGACGCTCTTCGCTCACTCGCCGCCCCACGGCGCGAGTCTGACACAGAGTGAAGGAACAGACACTCCCGGTCGAACCCTATGGGCCGAACGTCGGAGGTGCCATCAACAGCCCGCGACGACACAGGGTGACAAGCCGGACATCCGGCAGCCCTGTGAACAGGCGAACGAGCGAACCCGATTCCTCTCCGGAACCGGGAGGGGCACCGTCATCCCGACGGACGCCTCCGCGTCCATCAGTGAACAGCCACACCTGCGGTCACCACCAGTCACCAGTAGGGGTGGCCACACGGTCCCATGGGGGGCGAACGGCGGCAGGAACCACGTCGTTTGTTACATCGGTGAACCGCTTCACCATTCCCTCTCCCGTTGCGGCCCTCCGGCACCCTAATCTGCGCTCAGGGATGTGACTGAGAGGAAGATCGTTCATGACGGACGGCACTGGCCGCGGTGAGGTACTCGACCTGCTGGTGATCGGCGGCGGGGTGATGGGCCTGTTCACCGCCTATCAGGCGAGCCGTACCCGCTCCCGGGTGGCGGTGGTGGAGGTCGGTGAGATCGGCGACCCGATGACGGCGTCGTTCGGCCGCACCCGCTCCTACCGGCGGGACTATCTGGAGGCCGGCTACACCCGGTTCGCCGACGAGGCGATCCGGCTCTGGACGGAGTTCGAGACCGCCACCGGGGCCAACGTCTTGGTGCGTTGCGGGTGCATGAACATCGCCAGCACCTCGATCACGCCCGATCTTGACCACACCTACGCCACGCTGAGCACCACGGTGCTCCGGAGGTTGGGCATCCCGGTCACCTCGTACGACACCGCGGGCATCGCCGCCGAGTATCCCTATCTCAAGGCTGATCTCGGCGATCTGGACCCGGTCGGCGGTCTGGTCGACCTGCGCACCGTCACCCGGACCCTTCAGCAGTCACTCCAGGACGTCGGGGTGGCGGTTCACGAGCGCACCTCGACCACGCAGATCGCCCAGGCCGACCCCGACGCCTCAGCCGACGGGCTGGTGACGGTCACGACCTCGGCCGGCACCTTCACCACCCGATCACTGGTGATCACGGCCGGGCACGGAACCAACGACGTGCTGGCCCTGCTGCCGGGCAACCAGCTGCACGTGCCGATCACGAAGGACCGTCCCAGCGAGGCGAAGTACTTCACGCCCACCCCGCAGACGCGGCATCTGTACACGTCCGACCGGATGCCGGTGATGGCGTACCTGGACACCGGGATCTACCTGCACCCGATCGTCGAGGGCGTGATCGACGCCGTGAAGATCGGCTTCTACAACCCGCCGGACATGCCGCGGGGCACCACGAGCATCAACAGCGTGGGCGACTTCGTCGAGCAGTGCATGCCGGGCCTGCTGGAGGCCGCATCGGTTCCCGTGACGGACGTCGACGGCTGCGACTACGACCTGGTCGCCGACGACGACTTCGTGCTGGGCGCCGTACCCGGTTTCGCCAACGTCTTCGTCGGCGTCGGCTGGCGCGGGACCGGCTACAAGTACGCGCCCTGGGTCGGGCGGGTACTGGCCGAACTCGCGTGCCAGGAGGGAACCGTCTACGACGTGGCCCGTTTCGCCCCCAGCAGGTTCGTCACCGCCTGAAACCTCTTCCCAGACAGGACTGAGCCATGACCCGACCGAGCTCCCGCACCTTTACCGAGCGACTGGCCGACGGCGTGATGATCGGCGCCGAGGGCTACGTCTTCGAACTCGAGCGCCGCGGCTACATCAAGGCCGGCCCGTACGTGCCCGAGGTGATCCTCGACGACCCGGACGCCCTGCGGCAGCTGCACCGCGAGTTCCTGCGGGCCGGCGCCGATGTGATGGTGGCGCTGACGTACTACGCGCACCGGGAGAAACTGAAGGCCGTCGGCCGGGACGGGCAGCTGGAGGAGCTGAACCGCCAGGCCGTGCGTATCGCCAACGAGATCGCCGCCGAGGGCGGTGCTCTCGTGGCCGGGAACATCTGCAACACCTGGTCGTACGACCCGGCGAACCCGCAGGCCTCCGGCGCGGTGGTGCGCGAGCAGTACCGCGAGCAGCTGACCTGGGCCGTCGACGAGGGCGTGGACTTCGTGATAGCCGAGACCAACGACTTCGTCGGTGAGGCGCTGATCGGCCTGGAGGTGTGTCAGGAGCTGAACCTTCCCGCCGTGGTCACCTTCGCCAGCGTGCAGCCGGAGAAGACCTACGACGGCTACGACTACATCGACGCGTGCAAGCGCCTGGCCGATGCCGGCGCGGCCGTGGTCGGGTTCAACTGCTCACGGGGGCCCGAGACGATGATGCCGATGCTCGAGAAGCTGCGTGCGGCGGTCGACATCCCGATCGCCGCCCAGCCGGTGCCCTACCGCACGAGCCCCACCACCCCGGCCTTCGAGTCCCTGGAGTCACCCGGTGGTGGCCGGGCCTTCCCGATCGCCCTGGAGCCGTACGCGCACACCCGTTTCGAGATGGCCGACTGGGCCCGGCGCGCGGCCGATCTGGGTGTCTCGTTCGTCGGGATCTGCTGCGGCGGAGCACCGCACTACGTCCGCGCGATGGCCGAGGCCCTGGGCCGCGAGACGCCGGCCAGCCGCTACTCCCCCGCGCTCGACCTGCACCCGGTGCTGGGCACCCCGGCCGACCACTCCGCCCAGGACGTCATGGGTGACTGGAGCGCGGCCACCCCGGCCTGAGAGAGCCCCCACGATCGCGACTACCAGGGGACGCCCACCACGACGGCCGTGGTGGGCGTCCTTAGTAGTCGGTGGCGGGGTCGGGGAGCAGGATCAGCTCGGCCTCGGCCTCCCAGCGGTTGCGGGTGTCGTCGGTGTGGTGCGGCAGGCAGGCGAGCACGACGTGGAAGGGCACGGGCGGTCGGTCGTACCAGGTGTCACGCGCGGCCGGCGTGCCCCACTCCCGGGCGGCCGAACGGAAGAACTCGACGAGAGCGGCGAAGTCGGCATCCGGCCCGTCGATCAGCACCTGCTCGGGTTCCTTCAGCATCAGCACGTGCCCGGCCTGGTGCGGCATCCAGTCCAGATCGGCCAGGCAGTCACCGAAGGCGTCCCAGGTCTCCGGGAAGAACCAGGGAAACTGCAGCGCCGCCGCGAACTCGTCGAACAGTCCCTGCCGCGTGCGGCACTTACGGCCCCGTACGGCGCGGACCACGAGACCCGCTTCCGACCACCCACGCTGGGCCAGGGCGTGGGATCTCTCGTCGGCCGGGCGGAGCAGCGGGCGGAAGGTGTCCTCCGTCCGCAGCAGGATAGGCGAGGGCTTCATCAGGGTCATGCTCTCAAGCCGACCGCCCTCACGAGGCACGGACGCACGGAGCTCACCGGCAATAGTTCTACGCGTTGGCCGCCTGCATACCGCGCAGCTCCTTCTTCAGGTCGCGGATCTCGTCACGGAGCCGGGCTGCCAGCTCGAACTGGAGCTCGGTGGCAGCGGTGTGCATCTGATCGGTCAGCTGCTGGATCAGGTCGGCCAGGTCGGTGGCGGGCACGTTCTCCACACCGGCCGCACGGGCCTTGGCCCCGGCGGCACTGCTCATACCCGGCACCGGTGCCTTGCCCCGGCTGCGCTGCCGACCGCCGCCCCCGAGGAGCTCTTCGGTGTCCTCGTCCTCGCGGGCCAGAAGGTCAGTGATGTCTTGGATCTTCTTGCGCAGCGGCGTGGGGTCGATGCCGTGGGCCGTGTTGTAGGCGACCTGCTTCTCGCGGCGGCGGTTGGTCTCCTCGATGGCGAATTCCATGGACGGGGTGATCTTGTCCGCGTACATGTGTACCTCGCCGCTGACGTTACGGGCGGCGCGGCCGATCGTCTGGATCAGGGAGGTGGACGAGCGCAGGAAGCCTTCCTTGTCGGCGTCGAGAATGCTGACCAGCGACACCTCGGGCAGGTCGAGGCCCTCACGCAGCAGGTTGATGCCCACGAGCACGTCGAACTCGCCCTGACGCAGCTCCCGCAGCAGCTCGACCCGGCGCAGCGTGTCGACCTCGGAGTGCAGGTATCGCACGCGCACCCCCTGCTCCAGCAGGTAGTCGGTGAGGTCTTCCGACATCTTCTTGGTCAGTGTGGTGACCAGGACGCGCTCGTTCTTCTCCGACCGGTCGCGGATCTCGCCGAGCAGGTCGTCGATCTGGCCCTTGGTCTGCTTGACCACGATCTTCGGGTCGATCAGGCCGGTCGGGCGGATGATCTGCTCGACGAAACCGTCGGCCCGGCCCAGCTCGTACTTGCCCGGGGTGGCCGAGAGATAGACGGTCTGGCCGATCCGGTCCTGGAACTCCTCCCACTTCAGCGGACGGTTGTCCATCGCGCTGGGCAGGCGGAAGCCGTGGTCCACCAGCGTGCGCTTACGCGACGCGTCACCCTCGTACATCGCACCGATCTGCGGCACGGTGCTGTGCGACTCATCCAGCACCAGCAGGAAGTCGTCGGGGAAGTAGTCGAGCAGACAGTTCGGCGCGCTGCCGGAAGGCCGGTCGTCCATGTGGGACGAGTAGTTCTCGATGCCCGAGCAGGAACCGACCTGACGCATCATCTCGATGTCATAGGTGGTGCGCATGCGCAGCCGCTGGGCCTCCAGCAGTTTGCCCTGCCGCTCCATCTCTTCCAGCCGGTCGGCCAGCTCGGCCTCGATCCGCTCGATCGCCCGCACCATCCGCTCCGGCCCGGCGATGTAGTGCGAGGCGGGGAAGATGTACATCTCTTCCTCCTCGTGCACGATCTCGCCGGTGAGCGGGTGCAGCGTGTAGACCCGGTCGATCTCGTCACCGAAGAACTCGATGCGGACGGCCAGCTCCTCGTACATCGGGATGATCTCGACCGTGTCACCGCGCACGCGGAACGTGCCCCGGGTGAAGGCCAGGTCGTTGCGGGAGTACTGCATCTGCACGAACTGACGCAGCAGGTCGTCGCGGTCGAGCTGCTGCCCGACCTTCACCCGCACCATCTGGTCGATGTACTCCTGCGGGGTACCCAGGCCGTAGATGCACGAGACCGTGGCGACCACGACCACGTCACGCCGGGTGAGCAGCGAGTTGGTGGCCGAGTGCCGCAGCCGCTCGACCTCCTCGTTGATCGAGGAGTCCTTCTCGATGTAGGTATCGGTCTGCGGGACGTACGCCTCGGGCTGGTAGTAGTCGTAGTACGAGACGAAGTACTCGACGGCGTTGTTGGGCAGCAGCTCCCGGAACTCGTTCGCGAGCTGCGCCGCGAGCGTCTTGTTCGGTGCCATCACCAGGGTGGGCCGCTGCACCTGCTCGATCAGCCAGGCCGTGGTGGCCGACTTACCGGTACCGGTGGCACCGAGCAGCACCACGTGCTCCTCGCCTGCCTTGACCCGCTTCGTCAGCTCAGCAATGGCCTTGGGCTGGTCGCCGTTCGGCTGGTACTCGGACACCACCGTGAACGGTGCGACCGTGCGCTTCAGATCGGTGACTGGCCTCATGACGAATACCGTAAGCGCAGCCACCGACAGTCTTGTTCCCGGCTGGTCCCGGCGCGCTACCTCAGCGGCTCGATGTGGTTGCGCCAGCAGGCATCCACCTGCGCGAGAGTGGTCGCGAGCGAGCCGGAGTTGTCCAGCACCACATCGGCCACCTCGGCCCGCTGTGCGTCCGTGGCCTGTGCAGCGATCCTCGCCCGGGCGTCGTCCCGGGTCATGCCGCGGTCGTCGACCAGCCGACGGATACGTTCCTCCTCCGGCGCGAACACCACCATCACCAGGTCGTACTCGGCCCGGTGATGGTTCTCCACGAGCAGCGGCACGTCGTGCACCAGCACCGCGTCCTCGGGGGCGGCGTGCACGATCTCGTCCATCCGCGCCGCCACCCTGGGGTGCACAATCGAGTTCAACCGGGCGAGCTTCTTCTCGTCGGCGAACACGATCTTCCCCAGCGCGGGCCGGTTCAGCGTGGCATCGTCCCGCAGGATCTTCTTCCCGAAGGTCGCGACGATCTCCGCCAGGCCACTGGTGCCCGGCTCGACCACCTCCCGGGCGATCAGATCAGCATCGAGAATGATCGCGCCAAGGTCGGAGAGCCGCCGCGAGACCGTCGACTTACCGGCCCCGATGCCCCCCGTGAGAGCGGTTCGTACCATGACCGCAGTTTAGATGGCGACGCCCCGGTCGGACGGCGAAGGTCCGGGCAACACCCTCCCCCAGCCGGAAGGCCCGGCCCCTCCGAAGAGGGAACCGGGCCTTCCTGAGCTAGGGACTACACCCTGAGCAGGACCTACTGGATCAGCGGTCAGTTGCCGCCGGTCAGCTTCTCCCGCAGAGCAGCCAGCGCCTCGTCGGTGGCGAGGGTACCCTCGGCCGCCGCCGGCTCGCTGGAGTAGCTCGAGCTGGAGCCCGACGAAGAGGAAGACGACGAGGACGAAGAGGCCGCAGCCTCGTCGACACCGGCGGCCTGAGCCTCGGCCTCGGCCGCGCTCGCCTCCTCGATCTGCTTACGGTGGGCTTCCCAGCGCTCGTGGGCCGCGGCGTACTGCTGCTCCCACTCCTCACGCTGCTTCTCGAAGCCCTCGAGCCAGTCGTTGGTCTCGGGGTCGAAGCCCTCGGGGTACTTGTAGTTGCCGGCCTCGTCGTACTCGGCCGCCATACCGTAGAGAGCCGGGTCGAACGTCTCGGCGCCCGCACCGGAGCCGGCCTCGTTGGCCTGCTTCAGCGAGAGGGAGATCCGACGACGCTCCAGGTCGATGTCGATGACCTTGACGAAGATCGGGTCGTTGACCTGGACGACCTGCTCCGGGATCTCCACGTGGCGCTCGGCCAGCTCGGAGATGTGGACCAGGCCCTCAATACCCTCGTCGACGCGGACGAACGCACCGAACGGCACCAGCTTGGTGACCTTACCCGGGACGACCTGACCGATCGCGTGGGTACGGGCGAACTGCTGCCACGGGTCTTCCTGGGTCGCCTTCAGCGACAGGGACACGCGCTCGCGGTCCATGTCGACGTCGAGAACCTCGACCGTGACTTCCTGGCCGACCTCGACAACCTCACCCGGGTGGTCGATGTGCTTCCAGGACAGCTCGGAGACGTGGACCAGACCGTCGACGCCGCCGAGGTCGACGAACGCACCGAAGTTGACGATGGAGGAGACCACACCGGAGCGGACCTGGCCCTTCTGCAGCGTCTGCAGGAAGGTCTGGCGCACCTCGGACTGGGTCTGCTCGAGCCAGGCACGGCGGGACAGAACCACGTTGTTGCGGTTCTTGTCGAGCTCGATGATCTTGGCTTCGATCTGCTTGCCGACGTACGGCTGCAGGTCACGGACGCGGCGCATCTCAACCAGCGAGGCCGGGAGGAAGCCGCGGAGCCCGATGTCGAGGATCAGACCACCCTTGACAACCTCGATCACCGTACCGGTGACGATGCCGTCTTCTTCCTTGATCTTCTCGATCGTGCCCCAGGCGCGCTCGTACTGAGCCCGCTTCTTCGAGAGGATCAGGCGCCCCTCTTTGTCCTCCTTCTGGAGAACAAGAGCCTCGACCTCGTCGCCGACGGTAACGACCTCGTTGGGGTCGACGTCGTGCTTGATCGAGAGTTCGCGCGAGGGAATGACGCCCTCAGTCTTGTAGCCGATGTCGAGCAGCACTTCGTCGCGATCAACCTTGACGATCGTCCCGGAGACGATGTCGCCGTCGTTGAAGTACTTGATGGTTTCGTCAATGGCGGCGAGGAAGTCGGCCTCGCTACCAATGTCGTTGATCGCGATCTGCGGCGTACGAGCCTTCTCGGCCGTGCTGGTGGTCATAAAGTAGGGGCTCCGATGCGGACTGTTTATAGATGGGACATGGATGTGGGCGCAGCCACCCCGGCTCCCGGGATCCACCCGAATTTCTCCGGTTGATCTCGCTAGTCAGAAAGCCCAGTTGCGCCTTCCCTAGCCTATCGCTCACAGGAAGGCAGGGCAAAGCCGCACCCTCCGCGACACGCCCGGGCTCGGGACGCACGCCGACCTGAGCAACCCCCGACCCGCACGTTCTGGCGCCCGGTGCGCTTGGATGCTCCGCGTGAGCACAAGCGATCTGCGTTCGGCCGGCTACCGCGAGGCCGGGGCCGAGGAGAGTGCGCGCGCCGGCCGCGCCTGGTGGGACGAGAACGCCGCCGAGTACCAGCAGGAACACGGCACCGATCTGGCCGGCCGGCTGATCTGGGGCCCGGAACTGCTCGACGAGGCCGACGCCCGGCTGCTCGGTCCGGTCGCGGGCCAGGACGTGCTCGAGGTGGGTGCGGGCACCGCCGACAGCTCGGCCTGGCTGCGCTCGGTCGGGGCCCGCGCCGTGGCGACCGACATCTCGGCCGCGATGCTGCGCCGCTCGCCCGATCACCCCGACGGCCCGCCGCCCCGCCTGGTCTGCGACGCGAGGGCGCTCCCGTTCGCCGACGCCTCCTTCGACATCGTCTTCACCGCCTACGGCGCTCTCCCCTTCGTCGCCGACCCCGAGCGCGTCCACGCCGAGGTCGCCCGGGTGCTGCGGCCGGGCGGACGCTGGGTGTTCTCCGTGACCCACCCGGTGCGCTGGGCCTTCCCCGATGACGGGGGCGAGCCCGGCCTCACCGTGAGCCGCTCCTATTTCAACCGCACGCCCTATGTGGAGACCGACGACTCCGGCGCCGTCAGCTACTCCGAGCACCACCGCACGATCGGCGACCGGGTGCGTGAACTGGCCGCCGCCGGCTTCCGGCTGGTCGATCTGGTCGAACCGGAATGGCCGGACGATGTGCAGCGCGTGTGGGGCGGGTGGAGTCCTCTGCGGGGCTGGCTGATCCCGGGCACGGCCATCTTCGTCAGCGAGCTGCAGAACTGAGTCAGCGTGTGCATTCCTTGCCCTGATGACGCAAGGAATGCACACGCTGAGCCGAATCCCGGGGAACACCTGGCGCCCTAGCCTGCTATCTCCGCGTGGGTGGTGCGGCTGTCGCCGGGGCGTGGCTGGTCAGTGAGCCGCCTCGTGCCAGGACCGGCCGACGCCGACCGAGACGTCGAGGGGCACGTTCAGCTCCGCAGCGCCGGCCATGGCCTCGCGCACCAGGGCCTCGACCTGCTCCCGCTCCCCCGCCGACACCTCCAGCACCAATTCGTCGTGCACCTGGAGCAGCATGCGCGACCGCAGGCCCTCCTCACGGAGCTTGCGGTCGACCTCGAGCATGGCGACCTTGACGATGTCGGCGGCCGAGCCCTGGATCGGCGCGTTGAGAGCCATCCGCTCGGCCATCTCCCGACGCTGCCGGTTGTCGCTGACCAGGTCGGGCAGGTAGCGGCGGCGGCCCAGGATGGTCTCGGTGTAGCCGGTGCGGCGGGCCTCGTCGACGACCCCGCGCAGATAGTCGCGCACCCCGCCGAAACGGTCGAAGTAGTCTTCCATCAGCGTCTTCGCCTCGTCCACCGGGATGTTCAGCTGCCGGGACAGGCCGAACGCCGAAAGACCGTAGGCCAGGCCGTAGCTCATGGCCTTGATCTTGGATCGCATCTCGGCGGTGACGTCGGCCGGCTCGACCGAGAAGACCCGGCTGCCGACGAAGCGGTGCAGGTCTTCACCGCTGCGGAACGCCTCGATCAGGCCCTCGTCGTTCGAGAGGTGGGCCATGATGCGCATCTCGATCTGCGAGTAGTCGGCGGTCAGCAGGCACTCGAAGTCCGGCCCCACGACGAAGGTCTCGCGGATACGGCGGCCCTCTTCGGTGCGGACCGGGATGTTCTGCAGGTTCGGGTCGGTACTCGACAGGCGCCCGGTGGCCGCGATGGTCTGCAGATAGGTGGTGTGCACCCGGCCGTCGTCACCGACCGCCTTGAGCAGGCCCTCGACGGTCTGGCGCAGCTTCGTGGCGTCGCGGTGGCGCAGCAGGTGGGCCAGGAACGGGTGCTCGGTCTTGGCGAAGAGGTCGGCCAGCGCCTCGGCGTCGGTGGTGTAACCGGTCTTGGTGCGCTTGGTCTTCGGCATGTCGAGCTCGTCGAACAGCACCACCTGGAGCTGCTTGGGCGAGCCGAGATTGATCTCCTTGCCGATCGCCGCGAAGGCCTGCTGGCCGGCGTCGGCCACCGCCGCGGCGAAGTAGCTGTCGAGGGTGCCCAGGGCGTCCTGGTCGATGGCGATGCCGTGGTGCTCCATCACGCGCAGCACCCCGAGCAGCGGCAGCTCGACGTCGGTGAGCAGGCCGGAGGCGTTGCGCGCGGCCAGATCGGACTGCAGCGCGCCCCACAGGTCGATGACCGCACGGGCCCGCACCATGGCCAGATCGCCCTCGTCGGGGCCGGCCGTCTCGTCCATGTCGAGCGTGAGCTGCTCGTTGACCGGCGCCTCCTCGGCCTTCAGCGCTCGGCCCAGGTGCCGCACCGTGAGGTCGGCCAGGTCGTAGCTGCGCTGATCGGGCAGGCACAGGTAGGCGGCGAGCGCGGTGTCGCCGATGATGCCCTCGACGACCAGGCCGCGGTCGGACAGCGCGGTGAGCGGGCCCTTGGCGTCGTGCAGCACCTTGGGCCGGGAGGCGTCGGCGAGCCAGGTGGTGATGGCGGCGAGCGCTTCCGGATCGGCCTCGACCAGGTTCACGAACGCGGCCGGGCCGGGCTTGCCGGGCGAGGGCTCGGGAGCCGCGACGGCCAGGCCGGTGGCGTCGCCGTGGCCCGCCTTCCACGTACCGAGCACCGTGATGCCTACCGGCACGGCGGTGTTCGCCTGCAGCCAGGCTCCGACGGCCTCACCGGTGAGCTTCTCGCCGACCAGGTCGAAGCCCTCTTCGGCCTCGGGCTCAGGCGTGGCCAGGGTGGCGAACAGGCGCTCGCGCAGCACCCGGAACTCCAGGCCGTCGAACACCTGGTGCACCTCTTCGCGGTCCCAGCCGGGCAGCCGTAGGTCGGCCGGGCCCAGCGGCAGGTCGAGGTCGCGGACCAAGCCGTTGACCTGGCGGTTGATCAGCACCTGGGGCAGGTGGTCGCGCAGGCTCTGCCCGGCCTTGCCCTTGATCTGGTCTGCGCTGGCGACGATGCCGTCCAGGTCGCCGTACAGGCCGACCCATTTGGCGGCCGTCTTCGGCCCCACCCCGGGGATGCCGGGCAGGTTGTCGCTGGTCTCACCGACGAGCGCGGCCAGGTCGGGGTAGCGCTCGGGCAGCAGGCCGTATTTCGCCTCGACCGCGGCGGGCGTCATGCGGGAGAGCTCGGAGACGCCTCGGGTGGGGTACAGCACCGTGACGTTGTCGCGGACCAGCTGGAAGGTGTCGCGGTCGCCGGAGCAGATCAGCACCTCGTACCCGGCGTCGGACGCCTGGGTGGAGAGGGTGGCCAGGATGTCGTCGGCCTCGTAGCCGGGTTTCTCCAGCATCGGCACGCGCAGAGCGGCCAAGACCTCTTTGATCAGCGAGACCTGCGGCCCGAACTCTTCCGGCGACTTGGACCGATTGCCCTTGTACTCGGCGTAGGTCTCGGTGCGGAAGGTCTGCCGGGAGACGTCGAAGGCCACGGCGACGTGATCGGGCGCCTCGTCGCGCAGCACGTTGATCAGCATCGAGGTGAAGCCGTAGACAGCGTTGGTCACCTGGCCGGTGGCCGTGGAGAAGTTCTCCACGGGCAGCGCGTAGAACGCGCGGTAGGCCAGGGAATGACCGTCGATCAGCAGAAGCCGTGGGCGGGTGGCAGATGCCCCCGGGGTCGTTGTCTCGCTCACGTCTGACACCCTATGGCCCATGTCCGACAGTCTTGGTGTCCCGACGGCAGGCGACGCCGCTGCCCTGGACTTCTCCTCCGCCCTGACCGACAAGATGGGCATCGTGATCACGCAGATCAGTGCTGAGCGCACGGTCGCCACGATGCCGGTCGAGGGCAACACCCAGCCGTTCGGCCTGCTGCACGGCGGCGCGTCCGCGGTTCTCGCCGAGACCGTCGGGTCGATCGCCGCCAACATGCATGCGAGCACCATGGGCATGATGGCCGTGGGTCTGGAGATCAGCGCGACGCACCACCGCGGTCTGCGCTCCGGCACCGTCACCGGTACCGCGCAGGCCGTGCACCGCGGCCGCAGCACCGCGACCTACGAGATCGAGATTCTCGACGAGAGCGGCAAGCGGGTCTGCACCTCGCGGCTCACCTGCATGTTCCTGCCGGACCCGACCAAGAGCTGAAATTGCGGACGAAGTAAGCCCTTCCGGCCCCACCTCACCTTCCCGCCCACCCGGGTGGGCGGGCCCGCGGGCGACCTGCGCGCCCGGGCCTCCCCCGCGTCCCCTTGCTTCGTGCCGGACGACCAGGTGACCCGAGAGCCCCAGGTCTCCCGCGCGTCCCCTGTTCAGGCCGTGACCGGTGCCTCGTCGACCGGACCGCCCACAGGTCCCTGCCGACGGGCCCGGGCGCGCAGTGAGCGTCGCCGGGCCAGCAGGTTCTCCAGGGCCCCCCGCTGGGCGTCGGCGCCGGCCAGACGACGGCGCAGGGCCGTCGGAGTGGAGGCGCGGCGCAGCAGGACCGGCGCGAAACCGAGGCGGGCGAAGTACCGGTGCGTCTCCTTGGCCCAGGGCGGCACCCCGGCCACGACCTGTTCGACCCCCAGCCGCTCGGCGTGCCCGGCGACCTGGGCCAGCATCGCCCGAGCCACCCCGTGCCGCCGGTCGGCCTGCGCCACGTAGAACTCGTCGATGGACAGCGCGGTCGAGCCGGTGAGCACGTTGAGCGTGGTCTCACGCATCACCAGGAACCCCACGGCCCGCTCCCCCGAGCGCGCCACGAGCACCTCCAGCGCACCGCTACCGATCGCCTCGACCAGTCGCTCCGCGGCCTGGCCGGCCTGGCCGGACGGGCCGGCGTGCGGCGCCCGGACCGTGCGCGGGCCCTCCGCCGCGGAGGCCTCCCAGAGGGCGAGGATCTCGCCGACGTCGTCCACCGACGCCCGTCTGATCTCGACCGCCCGCCGGATCTCGACCGGTTCTCGGGACACCTTGGCCTCCTGGCCACCCGACCGGGAATCGTGCCCCGGTCTCCACGACGCCATCACACCCGGCGCCGGGTCGCGGCATCACCACGACCGAGCCACATCATGGCGAACTGCGGCGAATCAGGCGGATCGAATCGAGAAAATCTCAGCCCGCGAGATCGCCGCCACTCATCCATGCCAGTGAATTCCGCCTGGCCCGATGTTTTCTTCGACGCCTGTCGGATAAATTCATCGTGGGTCGGGAAAACGGCCCGGGAATGCCGTGAGGCCGGGTCCCGATCGGGGCCCGGCCTCACGTGTTCTGCTCTGCCCGTTCGTCAGGAAATAACCTCAGCCACCGAGGTAGGCCTTGACGATGCTGTCGTCCTTCAGCAGTTCCCGGGCAATGCCCTCCTGCTTCAGGTGACCCGATTCCAGCACGTACGCGTAATCCCCGATCCGCAGGGCGGCGAGCGCGTTCTGCTCCACCACGAGAACCGTGGTGCCCTGGTCACGGATGGTGCGGATGGTGTCGAAGATCAGGTCGACCAGAACCGGCGCCAGACCCATCGAGGGCTCATCGAGCAGCAGCAGTTTCGGGCTGCCCATCAGGGCCCGACCGACGGCGAGCATCTGCTGCTCACCACCGGACATCGTGCCGGCCTTCTGGTGGATGCGTTCCTTCAGGCGCGGGAAAAGGTCGAGCACCCGCTCCTTGTCGGCCTCGATGCCCGCCTTGTCGTTGCGCAGGAAGGCACCGAGCTCGAGGTTCTCCTCGACGCTCATCTTGGGGAAGATGCGCCGGCCCTCGGGGCTCTGGCAGATGCCGTGCCCGACGACCTTGTGCCCGGGGATACCCACGAGCGACTTGCCGTCGAAGACGACGGTGCCGGTACGCGGGCGCAGCAGACCCGAGATGGTGCGCAGCGTGGTGGACTTGCCCGCGCCGTTCGATCCGATCAGCGTGACGATCTCGCCCGGCTTGACCGAGAGCGAGACACCCTTCACCGCGGCGATGTTGCCGTAGTAGACGTGCAGATCGGTGACGGTGAGGAGGTCCTCGCCGGCCTTGCGGACTCCGGGCTGTGCCGGGGCCGCATCCGTGGGGGTGCTCACAGGTCGCCTCCGTATCCCTCTTCGGTACCGGTCTTGCCCAGGTACGCCTCGATGACCCGCGGGTCGGACTGGATCTCGGCGGGCAGACCCTCGGCGATCTTGGCGCCCTGGTCGAGCACCGTGACGCGCTCGCTGACCTTCATCACGACGCTCATGTCGTGCTCGATCAACAGGATCGAGACGTCGCGGTCGTTGCGCAGCTTGCGGATGAACTCGACGAACTGAGCCGACTCCTGCGGGTTCATGCCGGCCGTGGGCTCGTCGAGCAGCAGCACCTTGGGCCGCAGGGCCAGTGCCCGGGCCACCTCCAGACGACGCTGGTCACCGTAGGAGAGGTTGCGGGCGTAGTCGTCGGCGGTCTTGCCGATGCCCATGTAGTCGAGGAGCTCGCGGGCGAACTCGCGGGCCTCCTTCTCCTCCCGGCGCTGGCGCGGGGTGCGCAGCACCGTGCCGAAGATGCCCGACTTCAGGTGGCTGTGCATCGCCACCATCACGTTCTCCTCGGCCGTCATCAGGTTGAACAGCCGGATGTTCTGGAACGTGCGGGCCAGGCCCTGGGAGGCGATCTTGTGAACCGGCAGACCGGTCACGGTCTTGCCGTCCAGCGTGACGTTGCCCGTGGTCGGCCGGTACAGGCCGGTGAGCACGTTGAAGAACGTCGTCTTGCCGGCGCCGTTGGGGCCGATCAGGCTGACGACCGACTTCTCGGGCACGGTGAACGAGACGTCGTTGACGGCCGTCAGGCCACCGAACTGCACGGTGATGTGGTCGGCCTGCAGGGCAGGCGTGGCCTCCGCCACCGGGGTGGTCGGCTCGGACGCGGTGGTGGTCATTTCTTCGTTCCCTCCGCCGCGGTGTCCTCGGCTGTGCCTTCCATCTCGGCGCCCAGCGACTCGATCTCGCCGCGTTCGGGCTCCTGCAGCACCTGCTTGGTGCGGGTCTCGGGGATGAGACCCTCTCGCCGGAACAGCATGAACAGCACCAGCACCGCACCGAAGATCAGGAAGTTGTGCGACGCGAAGTTCACGTTCGAGCCGGTGGCGTCGTTCCAGACGTTGCCCAGCTGGGCCAGGCCGGTGGAGTTGATCCAGGCCAGCACCAGGGCGCCGACCGTGACACCCCAGACGTTGCCCATACCGCCGAGCACCACCATGGCGAGCAGCGTGATGGAGACCGAGAAGTTGAACCGGTCAGCCAGCACACCACCCACGTGCGTGGCATAGCAGACGCCACCGATACCGCCGAAGGCCGCGCCGACCGCGTAGGCGGACAGCTTGATCCGCATCAGCGGCACGCCCATCATGCTGGCGGCCAGCTCGTCCTCTCGGATGGCCAGCCAGGCCCGGCCGAGCCGGCCCTCACGGATGCGCAGCGAGACGAACATGGCCAGCGCCAGCAGCAGCGCGAACACGATGAACTTGAACGTCAGGTCGAACGTGCCGATGGTCGCGGGCACACCCGGGATCAGCTGGAACGGGCCGGTCGGGATCTGGTCGATACCGGTGATGCCCTTGGTGCCGTTCGTGATGTTCCACTTGCCGTCCGGGCCCACACGCTCACCGTTACGGAAGACCTCCGGCAGGATCTCGCCGAAGCCCAGGGTGACCAGCGCCAGGTAGTCGCTCTTCAGCCGCAGGGTCGGGGCCCCGATGATCACGCCGGCCAGGGCGCAGACCAGCGCCGCGATGATCAGCACCAGCCAGAAGTTGATGTGGATACCGCGATCCTGGCCGGGCAGCGGATGCCCGAAGATGTTGATGCTCAGGTCGGCCCAGGCCGGTGTGACCTGGTTGGCGAACGGTGCCATCAGCCAGCCGGCGACGTAGCCGCCGATGCCCCAGAAGGCCACGTAACCCAGGTCGAGCAGGCCGGAGTAGCCGACCACGATGTTCAGGCCGAGCGCGAAGATCGCCCAGATGACCGCCTCGTTGACGGCCGTCATCGGGAGCCAGTTGTTGTAGCCGGTGCGGAACTCGCCGTTGGCGTCCGGCAGGATCCACTGGTTGAACGAGAAGACGACGATCGCGAGGATCAGGAAGCCGAGCGGCCAGCCGAAACGGGACGCGAACGAGGTCTTGGGAGCGGGGGGTTTCACCACCGGCGGGGCGGCGGGAGTTGTGGTCGACATCGGCTACACCTTCTCGGTCGTCGGCGAGCCCAGGATGCCCTCGGGCTTGAACACCATCAGCAGGATCAGGACGGTGAACACGACGGTCATCGACCACTGCTGGCCGAGGAGCATGCCGTCGTTCAGGCTGGACAGGATGCCGAGCAGGAAGCCACCGAGCACCGCGCCCTGAAGGTTGCCGATGCCGCCGAGAACCGCTGCGGTGAAGGCAATCAGACCGAGCCGGAAGCCCAGGTTGTAGTTGCTCGTACCGACGGACTGCAGGTACAGCAGACCGGCGGCGCCGGCCAGACCGCCACCGAGCGCGAAGACGAAGGTGATCGTGCGGTCGACGTCGATACCCATCAGGCGGGCGGCGTCCTGGTCCTGGGCCACGGCGCGCATCGCCTTGCCCGCGCGGGTGCGCTGGACGATGTAGACCATCAGGAGGAGGAGCGGGATGGTGATGGCGATGACCGTCACGGTCGTGTAGGGCACCCGGACGTCACCGATGTTGAAACCGTCGTCACCGAACATCGTGGACCACTGCTTGGGCGCCGAACCGGTCATGAACTGACGCTGGCCGAACCACTGGTACATGAAGCTCAGGCCGACCGCGGTGATGAGGGGCGCCAGCTTGGGGGCCCGGCGCAACCGGCGGTAAGCCACCCGTTCTGCGGCCACGTTCACCAGGGCTGCCGCGGCCATCGAGATCAGCAGGGCCAGCGCCACCGCACCGACGGCGCCGAAGCCGAACGAGTCGACGTTGAACACGCTGACGCAGACAATGCCGGACAGCACCGTGGCCAGCATGAACAGGTCACCGTGGGAGAAGTTGATCAGCTCGATGATGCCGTAGACCATCGTGTAGCCGAGGGCGATCAGCGCGTACAGCGCGCCGTTGCCGGCTCCGGCGACGATCAGGGACGCGAACTCCTGGGGACTCTTGATCGCCTCGTACAGCACCCAGACGACGACGGCTGCGACCAGCAGCAGTCCCAGGGCCGATACGGCGGTCTCCCGAGGAAGCCGTCGTGGCTTCACCTCGGACGCGGCTATCGCGGTTTGGGTCATGGATGGCTCTTTTCGCGGATGGCGAGGGGTACGGGCGGACTGGGAGCCTGACGCGGACCGGGTGGGGAGCCTCCATCCTGGAGACCCCCCACCCGGGTGGAGCGTCAGGTCACTCGACCGGCTGGGCCTTGAGGAACTTCTGCTCGCCGTCCTGCTCCTGCAGCACGGAGATGTCCTTGGCCGTGGTGTCGCCGGTGGCCGGGTCGATCTTGATGTCCTTACCGGTGGCCGAGTCGGCCGCCGGGATGGTCACGCCCGCACCCTCGAACACGGCGTCACGGACGCCCTTCTTGGTGCCGTCCGAGTTCTTGATGGCCTCCAGGATGACCTGGACACCGGCCACGCCGTAGAGCGCGTAGCTGGTGCGCGGCCCCTGGCCGTACTTCTCCTCGTACTTCTTCAGCAGGTCGGCGGCCGCGCCACCCTGCTTCTGGAGCTGCTCGGTGGCCAGACCCGCGAAGGTCGCGTAGAGGCCGACAGCCTGCGGCTGCTTGTCCAGGGCCGGGTAACCGGTCCAGCCGTCCGGGACCATCATCTTGATCTTCTCGTTGTCCCCGAGGACCGAGACCTTGTCCTTCAGCAGCTGACCACCGTTGAGGTCGTAGATGCCGCCGACGTAGATGCAGTCGGGGTTCATGCCCTTGATCTTCTGGAACAGGGCGGTGTAGTTCGGGGCCTTCTCGTCGTACGCCTCGTTACCGAGGATCTTGATGCCGTTCTTCTCGGCCTGCGTCTGGAAGGCCTTCGCGATGCCCTGACCGTAGGTCTGGTTGTCGTTCAGGATGTAGCAGCTGGTGACCTTGAGGTCTTCCTTGGCGAAGTCGGCCGCCGCGGTGCCCTGGTAGTCGTCAGTGGTGACCACGCGAGCGAAGCTCTTCTTGCCGCTCGGCGCGTAGAGCTCCGGCTCGCCCGGGTCCCAGGTCTTCGTCAGGCCGGGGTTGGTGGCGGCGTGCGAGACCTGCAGCATCGGGCCGTTCGGGTCCTGGTTCAGCACCGGGGCCTCGAGCTTCGAGCAACCGGAGTTGAACTCACCCATGACCGCGACCTCGGTGTCCGAGGCCACGTGCTTCTGGGCGTTCGCCGTACAGGTGGCGGCGTCCCACTGGCCGGCCGTGGCCGTGGAGTTGTCGTACTTCTCGAGCTTGATGGTGTAGTCGCCGACCTTGTTGCCGATCGACTCCAGGTACAGCTCGATCATGTTGTTGGTGTCGGTCGAGGCGTCCGCCGAAGCTCCCTGCAGCGGGAGGTCGGTCGCGATGGTCAGGGTCTTGCCTCCACCTGACTCAGCCCCGTCAGACGAGCCGCCACCACACGCAGCAATGCCAAGCGTGGCAACCGCGACGATGGCCAATGCGCGAACCGGTTTCCCCATGTCCTACCTCTTCCCCACGGCCTGAGCCGATCGCTCTGACGCTGATGGGTGGGGAAATTACCACTGCGATGTGACGCCGGAAGGGTGGTTGTTCTCGCCAAAGGTCAAGGCTCGGCAACGATTCCCGGCGCTTTGACGCTTTTGGCGGATGGCGTTCGGTCAGAACACCTTTAGGAGGTCCCCATGTTTCCGGAAGGTTTCCGGCTTGAGCAATTCTTTGAGCTGCCCGAAACAAAGGTTTTTAGGACGGATTGAAAGTCCGTTCGGGCAACCACGCAGGGGAACAGTCCATTCATCCCACCAATTCAAGGGTCCTAACGGGCGGGCAAAGCAGAACGTCCCCGGGATCTGAAGATCCCGGGGACCACTTCTGCGCCGAGTGGTCGGCGCTCGCGCGATGTGAATCTGGTGGAACGGATTGTCACCGGAGCGATATACACGCCCGGGCGTGTCCCGCCCGCCGTCGGCCGACCTCAGCCGTCGGTGCCGGACGCGATGACCGCGGAGGCCACGTCCTTCATGGTGAGCCGCTTGTCCATCGAGGTCTTCTGGATCCAGCGGAACGCCTCGGGCTCGCTCAGTCCGTACTTGGTCTGGAGCAACCCCTTGGCCCGGTCGACGAGCTTGCGGGTCTCGAAGCGCTCGGCCAGGTCGGCGACCTCGGCCTCGAGCGCCGCGAGCTCGCCGTGACGGCTCGCCGCGATCTCCAGCGCGGGCACCAGGTCGGCGGCCGTGAAGGGCTTGACCACGTAGGCCATGGCGCCCGCGTCACGGGCCCGCTCGACCAGCTCGCGCTGGGAGAAGGCCGTCAACAGCACCACCGGCGCGATCCGGGCGCTGACAATCCGCTCGGCCGCGGAGATGCCGTCCAGGACGGGCATCTTGATGTCCATCACGACCAGGTCGGGCCTGTGCTCCGTCGCGAGCTGCACGGCCTCCTCGCCGTTGCCGGCCTCGGCCACGACGTTGAAGCCGTTCTCGCGGAGCATCTCGACGATGTCCAGCCGGATCAGGGCCTCGTCCTCGGCGACGAGAACCGTTCGTTCCTTGGAAGTGGCCGGCGCGGGGACGTCGGCCGCGCTGGGCTCGGGCACCAGCAGGCCGGACCCGTCCGGGGTGGTTTCAGTGGATGAGTCGCCAGCAGTCATAAAGCTCAGGGTAGCTATCCACAGGGCGTCAGGAGCAAGCAGGTCGGCAGCTGTCGGGCATGGTCAGTGTCACGTCAGCCTCACCTCAACCGTCACGTCCGCCGTTCGGGCAGCCGGGCAGCCCGGCCCCTAGCTCGGCCCGGCTTCCGTTAAACTCACCCTCGCGGCGGAACGAAGAGGTCTTTCGTACCGCCCTGCCCCCTGCCGGGTTGGTGGAATGGCAGACACAGAGCACTCAAAATGCTCCGTCCGAAAGGGCGTGCGGGTTCGAATCCCGCACTCGGCACAGCTGAGGCCCGCTCCCCCTGGGGGAGCGGGCCTCATGCGTGTCCAGCGGTGGTCAGACCGTTGATCAGGCCTTCGACGACGCGCGACGGTAGGCCGGGGCGACACCGCTGACGGCGTCACCGATCCGGTGCACGCGCATCGCGTTGAGCGAACCCGGGATGCCCGGAGGGGCACCGGCCACGATGACGACCAGGTCGCCCTCGGAGCACTTGCCCGACTTCATCAGTTCCTGGTCGACCTGGAGCACCATCTCGTCGGTGTGCTCGACGACATCGGTGAGGTAGGTCTCCACGCCCCAGACCAGGGTGAGCTGGGCGCGCACGGCCGGGTCGGGCGTGAAGGCCAGCAGCGGGATCGCCGAGCGCAGCCGGGCCATCCGGCGGGCGCTGTCACCCGACTGGGTGAACGTGACCAGGTACTTCACACCCAGCAGACGGCCGGCCGTGGCGGCGGCCAGGGTCACGGCGCCACCGGTGGTGGACGGCTGCGTGCCCAGCGGCGGGATCCGCTCCAGACCGTGGTCCTCGGTGCTGGTGATGATGCGGCCCATCGTCTGGACGGCCTCCAGCGCGTAGTTGCCCACGCTGGTCTCACCGGACAGCATCACCGCGTCGGCGCCGTCGAGGACGGCGTTGGCGCAGTCGGACACCTCGGCCCGGGTCGGGCGCGGCATGTCGATCATCGACTCGAGCACCTGGGTGGCGACGATGACCGGCTTGGCCAGGCGGCGGGCCAGCGAAACGGCCTGCTTCTGGACGATCGGCACGTCTTCCAGGGGCAGCTCGACGCCCAGGTCGCCCCGGGCGACCATGATCGCGTCGGAGGCCCGGACGATCTCGTCCAGGTTCTCGATCGCCTGCGGCTTCTCGATCTTGGCGATGATCGGGAGGCGGACGCCTTCCTCAGCCATGATCACGCGGACGTCCTCGATGTCCGCGGCCCGCTGGACGAACGACAGGGCGATCATGTCGGCGCGGAGCTTCAGACCCCAGCGCAGGTCTTCCTTGTCCTTCTCGGACAGGGCCGGGACGCTGACCAGGGTGCCGGGCAGGTTGATGCCCTTGTTGTTCGAGGCCTTACCGCCGACCTCGACGGTCAGGACGACGTCGTTGCCCTTGACCTCCTTCACCCGGAGGCTGAGCTTGCCGTCGTCGATCAGGACGACGTCCCCGGCTTTCACGTCGCCGGGGAGGCCTTTGTACGTGGTGGAGCACCGGTTCACGTCACCCAGGATGTCGTCCGTGGTGATCGTGAACTCGGCCCCGTTGACCAGGGTGACCGGACCGTCGGCGAACCGGCCGAGGCGGATCTTGGGTCCCTGGAGATCGACCATGACACCCACCGCCCGGCCGGAGGCCTCGGCAGCTGCCCTGATCTCTGTGTACATCTTCTCGTGGTCCGCATACGAGCCGTGGCTGAGGTTGAGCCGGGCGATGTCCATCCCGGCGTCGACGAACTCAGCTAGACGGCCTTGCGTAGACGGGCCCATAGTGCAAACCATTTTGGCGCGGCGCATGTCACAGAGCTTAGCCGGGAGCCCGGCGGGAGATTCATGCCCCGGTCGACCTCTTGCCGATGTCGCAAAGACCTTCATCCACTGGTCATCCGGCCGTAGACGTCCGGCCGATGTTCGGCCGGCGGTGGTGGCCCGCCCTCGGGACGAGCACGCGTACCCCGGTCACCCATCAGGGGTGCCGGGGTACGCGTCCTCCATCCATCAGACCGTCAGAGGCCTGGCGGTCGGTGGGATGGCCGTGGGAAGCGTGGTGGACCCGGACAGCCAGGTGTCCACCCCGGCGGCGCAGGAGCGGCCCTCGGCGATCGCCCAGACGATGAGCGACTGACCCCGGCCGGCGTCACCGGCCACGAACACCCCAGGAACGCTCGACATGTAGTCGTTGTCACGCGCGATGTTGCCGCGCGGGTCCAGGTCGACCCCCAGCTGCTCGACCAGGCCGGGCTTCTCCGGGCCGGTGAAGCCCATCGCGAGCAGCACCAGCTGGGCCGGGATCTCCCGCTCGGAGCCCTCGACCGGCGTGAACCGGCCCTCCTTGAACTCCACCTCGACCAGCTTGAGCGCCCGCACGCGACCGTTCTCGTCGCCCAGGAACTCCTGCGTGCTGGTCGCGTAGACCCGCTCGCCACCCTCCTCGTGCGCCGAGGCGACCCGGAAGAGCATCGGGTAGGTCGGCCACGGCTGACCGGGCGGACGCTCCTCGGTAGGACGCGGCATGATCTCCAGCTGCGTGACCGAGTTCGCCCCCTGGCGCAGAGCGGTGCCCAGGCAGTCGGCGCCGGTGTCACCGCCACCGATGATGACGACGTCGAGGCCGTCGGCGCGGATCTGGCCCTCGACCTCCTCGCCGAGCGCCACCCGGTTGGCCTGGGGCAGGTACTCCATGGCCTGGTGGATGCCGCCGAGCTCACGACCGGGAGTGGGCAGGTCGCGCGCCGTGGTGGAACCGACGGCCAGGACGACCGCGTCGTAGCGGTCGCGCAGCTGCTGGCCGGTCAGCTCGGTGCCGACGTCGACGCCCGGGCGGAACCGGGTGCCCTCGGCCTCCATCTGCGCCAGACGGCGGTCGATGACGGCCTTCTCCATCTTGAACTCGGGGATCCCGTAGCGCAGCAGCCCGCCGATCCGGTCGGCCCGCTCGTACACGGCCACGGTGTGCCCGGCCCGGGTGAGCTGCTGGGCGGCAGCCAGCCCGGACGGACCGGAACCGATCACGGCCACGGTCTTGCCGGTCAGGCGCTCCGGCGGCATCGGCTGCACCCAGCCGTTGTCGAAGGCCTTGGCGATGGTGGTGACCTCGACCTGCTTGATCGTCACCGCGGGCTGGTTGATGCCCAGCACGCACGACGACTCACAGGGCGCCGGGCAGAGCTTGCCGGTGAACTCCGGGAAGTTGTTCGTCGAGTGCAGCCGCTCGATCGCCTCGCGCCAGTCGTCCCGCCAGACCAGGTCGTTCCACTCGGGAATCAGGTTCCCGAGCGGACAGCCGTTGTGACAGAACGGGATACCGCAGTCCATGCACCGGCCGGCCTGGCGCTGGAGCTGCCCGGAATCGGTGGACTCGTAGACCTCTTTCCAGTCCATGAGCCGGATCGGGACGGGCCGGCGGGCCGGCAACTCACGCTGGCGGGTGTTGAGGAACCCCCTCGGGTCAGCCACGGGAAGCCTCCATGATTCGCGACCACACCTCGTCGGAGTCGAGGTCGAGTCCTTCTGATTCTGCTTGTGTACGAACCGACATGACCCGCGCGAAGTCACGCGGCAGAACCTTGGTGAACCGCGTCAGCGCGGTGTCCCAGTCCTGCAGCAGGCGCCAGGCCACCGCCGACTCGGTCTCGTCGCGGTGCTTCTGCACCAGCAGGCGCAGCCGCTCGGAGTCGGCCCCCTCGACCGGCACCAGGTCGACCATGTCCGGGTTGACCCGGCCCGTGCGCAGGTCGAGCACGAACGCCTCGCCGCCGGACATGCCGGCCGCGAAGTTCCGGCCGGTGCGGCCGAGCACGACCACCACGCCACCGGTCATGTACTCGCAGCCGTGGTCACCCACGCCCTCGGCGACCACGGTGGCACCGGAGTTACGCACGCAGAAGCGCTCGCCGACCTGGCCGCGCAGGAACATCTCGCCGCTGGTCGCGCCGAAGCCGATGACGTTGCCCGCCACGATGTTCTGCTCGGCCGAGTAGCTGGCCGCCGCGTCGGGCCGCACGATCACCCGGCCACCGGACAGGCCCTTGCCGACGTAGTCGTTGCCGTCGCCGAGCAGCCGCAGGGTGACCCCGCGCGGCAGGAAGGCACCGAACGACTGCCCGCCGGAACCGGTCAGGGTGATGTCGATCGTGTCGTCGGGCAGGCCCTTCTCACCGAAGCGCTTGGTCACCTCGTGGCCGAGCATGGTGCCGACCGTGCGGTTGACGTTGCGCACCGGCACCTCGAACTTCACCGGCTCGCTGCGCTCGAGGGCGTCGGCCGCCAGCGAGATCAGCGAGTGGTCGAGGGCCTTCTCCAGGCCGTGGTCCTGCACCGTGGTGCGCTTGCGGGACGGGCCGTACATCGCCGTCGGTGAGGCCAGCAGCGGGCTGATGTCCAGGCCGGACGCCTTCCAGTGCTCGACCGCGGCGGTGGTGTCGAGGGTCTCGACCTCACCGATCGCCTCTTCCAGCGAGCGGTAGCCCAGTGCCGCCAGGTGCTCGCGGACCTCCTGTGCGATGTACTCGAAGAAGGTCTCGACGAACTCCGGCTTGCCGCTGAACCGCTCGCGCAGCTCCGGGTTCTGGGTCGCGATGCCGACCGGGCAGGTGTCCAGGTGGCAGACCCGCATCAGGATGCAGCCCGAGACCACCAGCGGGGCGGTGGCGAAGCCGAACTCCTCGGCCCCGAGCAGTGCGGCGATGATCACGTCCCGCCCGGTCTTCATCTGGCCGTCGGCCTGCACCACGATCCGGTCGCGCAGCCCGTTCAGCACCAGCGTCTGCTGGGTCTCGGCAAGGCCGAGCTCCCAGGGCGCGCCGGCGTGCTTGAGGCTCGTGAGCGGGGCCGCACCGGTACCGCCGTCGTGACCGGAGATCAGCACCACGTCGGCGTGGGCCTTGCTCACACCGGCCGCGACCGTTCCGACCCCGACCTCGGCCACGAGCTTCACGTGCACGCGGGCTTCAGGGTTGGAGTTCTTCAGGTCGTGGATCAGCTGGGCGAGATCCTCGATCGAGTAGATGTCGTGGTGCGGCGGCGGGGAGATCAGGCCGACGCCCGGCGTGGAGTGCCGGGTGCGAGCCACCCAGGGGTACACCTTTTGACCCGGGAGCTGGCCGCCCTCACCAGGTTTCGCGCCCTGCGCCATCTTGATCTGGATGTCGTCGGCGTGCGTCAGGTACATGCTGGTGACGCCGAACCGGCCCGAGGCGACCTGCTTGATCGAGCTGCGGCGCTCGGGGTCGAGCAGCCGCTCGACGTCCTCGCCGCCCTCACCGGTGTTCGACTTGCCGCCGATCCGGTTCATCGCGATCGCCAGGGTCTGGTGCGCTTCCTGCGAGATCGACCCGTAGGACATGGCCCCGGTGGAGAACCGCTTGATGATCTCGGTGGCCGGCTCGACCTCGTCCAGCGGGACCGGCGTGCGCCCGGCCTTGAACGTGAACAGCCCACGCAACGTCATCAGGCGCTCGGCCTGCTGGTCGATGCGGGAGGTGTACTCCTTGAAGATGTCGAAACGCCGGTTGCGCGTGGCGTGCTGCAGGCGGAACACGGTGTCCGGATTGAACAGGTGCTCCTCGCCGTCGCGGCGCCACTGGTACTCACCACCGGTGGGCAGACGCTTGTGCAGGCCGCGCTGGCCGTCGGCCGGGTAGGCCATCGCGTGACGGGCGGCGTTCTCCTGCGCGACCACGTCGAGCCCGATGCCGCCCAGCTGCGAGGTGACGCCGGTGAAGTACTGGTCGACGAGCTCCTGGGAGAGGCCGATCGCCTCGAACACCTGGGCGCCGCGGTAGGAGGCGACCGTAGAGATGCCCATCTTGGACATCACCTTCAGTACGCCCTTGCCCAGGCCCTTGATCACGTTCTGCACGGCCTTCTCCGGCGTGATGCCGTCGATGACGCCGTGGCGGACCAGGTCTTCCGCGCTCTCCATGGCCAGGTACGGGTTCACCAGCGCGGCGCCGAAACCAATCAGCAGCGCCACGTGGTGAACCTCACGCACGTCACCGGCCTCGACGACGAGACCGACCTGGGTGCGGGTCTTCTCGCGGATCATGTGGTGGTGCACGGCGCTGGTCAGCAGCAGCGACGGGATCGGCGCCAGGTCGGCGGTGCTGTCGCGGTCGGACAGCACGATGAAGCGTGCGCCCGCGGCGACCATGGCCGAGGCCTCGACACAGATCTCCGCCAGCCGCTCGGCCAGCGCCTCGCCGCCGCCGTCGGCCCGGTACAGGCCGTGGATCCGGCCGGTGGCGTAGCCGGGCAGGTCACCGTCGTCGTTGACGTGCACGATCTTGGCGAGCGCGTCGTTGTCGATCACCGGCGAGGGCAGCACCAGCTTGCGGCAGTGCGCCGGGCTGGCCGAGAGCAGGTTGCGCTCCGGGCCGATCGTGGTGGTCATCGCGGTGACCAGCTCTTCGCGGATCGCGTCCAGCGGCGGGTTGGTGACCTGGGCGAACAGCTGGGTGAAGTAGTCGAACAACAGCCGCGGGCGCTTCGAGAGCACGGCCACGGGGGTGTCGGTGCCCATCGAGCCGAGCGGCTCGGCGCCGGTCTTGGCCATCGGCGCGACGATGAGCTTGAGCTCCTCCTCGGTGAAGCCGAAGGTCTGCTGGCGGCGGGTGACCGACTTGCGCGTGTGCACGATGTGCTCACGCTCGGGCAGGTCCTGCAGGCGGATGCGGCCCGCGTGCAGCCACTCGTCGTAGGGGTGCTGACCGGCGAGGGCGGTCTTGATCTCCTCGTCGTCGACGATGCGGCCGTGCTCGGTGTCGACGAGGAACATCTTGCCGGGCTGGACGCGGCCCTTCTTGACCACGGTGGCGGGGTCGAGGTCGAGCACGCCGGCCTCGGACGCGAGCACGACCAGGCCGTCGTCGGTGACCCAGTAACGCCCCGGGCGCAGGCCGTTGCGGTCGAGGACGGCGCCGATCAGGGTGCCGTCGGTGAAACAGACGTTGGCGGGACCGTCCCACGGCTCCATGAACATGGAATGGAACTCGTAGAACGCGCGGCGGGCCGGGTCCATCTCGGCGTGGTTCTCCCACGCCTCGGGGATCATCATCAGCACCGCGTGGGGCAGCGAACGACCACCCAGATGGATCAGTTCCAGCACCTCGTCGAACGAGGCGGTGTCGCTGCCCTCGGGGTCACAGATCGGGAAGAGCTGGTCGAGGTCGCCGGGGATGACGTCACTCTTGAGCGTGCTCTCCCGCGCCCGCATCCAGTTGCGGTTGCCCTTGACCGTGTTGATCTCACCGTTGTGCGCCATCATCCGGAACGGGTGCGCCAGCGGCCACGACGGGAAGGTGTTCGTGGAGAACCGCGAGTGCACGATGGCCAGCTCGGAGGCGTACCGCCGGTCGGACAGGTCCGGGAAGAAGGGCTCGAGCTGACCGGTGGTCAGCATGCCCTTGTAGACGATGGTGCGGCAGGACAGCGACGGGAAGTAGACGCCGGCCTGGATCTCCGCACGCTTGCGCAGCCGGAACGCACGGCGTTCCAGGGCCATCCCGACCACGCGGCCGGGGGTGGAGGCCACGAAGACCTGCCGGAACACCGGCTGGCAGGCCGCCGCGGTGGCGCCGACCAGGCCCGGGGTGATCGGGACGTCGCGCCAGGCCAGCACGGCCAGACCCTCTTCGGCCGCGATCCGGTCGATCTGTGCGGTGGCGGTGGCCCGCTCCGCATCGTCCTGCGGGAGGAAGGCCGTGCCCACGGCATAACTGCCCTGAGGCGGGAGCTGTACCCCGAACTGCTCTTTCAGGACCTCACGGAAGAACGCGTCGGGAACCTGGGTGGTGATGCCGGCGCCGTCGCCGGTGTCGACCTCGGCGCCGACGGCGCCGCGGTGGTCCAGGTTACGCAGCGCCGTGAGGGCGGCCTCGACGATGTCGTGACCGGGCTCTCCACGCATGGTCGCGACGAAGGCGACGCCACAGGCGTCGTGCTCGTGCTGACCGTCGTAAAGGCCCACGGGTTCGGGCCGGGCGGAGTACCGCCGGTAAGGGGAGACCATGATCTGCACCTCGTGGTCGCTTGGGGCTCAGAAGCGGGGTAACGACCCGTGTGCCATGTCGATGATCACCGCGATGAGGGTCAAGCGAGCCGCAAAGATGATCCGCGCAGGGGGACGCCTATGGCCCTCGGGTTGTCGACACTGTAACGGGTCGGTACGGCATTTCGAAACCTTTGTGAAACCTGCGACTTCGCCGATTTTCCCGGCCCATCATGCCCCATTCACCTGGGGCGATGCCGGGCCTGGCGGTCACCTGACGATCAGCTTCGTTTCACGGCTGTTTCGCCGTAAGACGTACGGTGCAGACCCGTTCCCTCACGCAAACAATCCGGTTTACTTGCCGGATTCCGGGACCGCGGTCCTGACCTCGTCGCCGGCGTCCTTGCCGTCGGACGTCGCCCGGCTCTCGGTCTTCGCGCCCTCACCGGCGTCCGCGCCCACAGTGATGGTCTCGTCCGTCGTGGTTCCGGTCGCATCCCCGTCGACGGGCCCGCCCTCGGGAGCCGGGTTCCGGTACAGGGTGGTGTCGCGACCGGGCCGGAGCCGGGACGAGATGATCAGGTAGACGAGGCTGCCGGTGAACAGAAGGATCGATGTCCACACGTTCAGTCTCAGACCTAGGATGTGGTTCGCCTCGTCGATGCGCAAGGTCTCGATGTATCCGCGCCCGATGCAGTAGGTCATCACATAGAGTGCGAAGACCCTTCCGTGGCCCAGCTTCCAGCGGCGATCCACCCAGAGGATGAACAGCGCGGCGAGAATGTTCCAGCCGCACTCGTACAGGAAGGTCGGTTCGAAGTAACCCTTCACCACCGGGTCACCGGCGGCGTTGCGGATGGCCTGGCCGGCCCCGGTGTCCCACTCGTAGATCTTCAGGGCGAACGGGTTGTCCTCGCTCAGCGGCTTGCCGTAGAGCTCGTTGTTGAACCAGTTGCCCCAGCGGCCGAAGGCCTGGGCGAACAACAGCCCGGGGGCCAGCGCGTCGGCGAACACCGGCAGCCGGATTCCCCTGCGGCGGCAACCGATCCACGCCCCGATACCACCCAGCGCGATGGCGCCCCAGATCCCCAGGCCGCCCTCCCAGATGTACAGGGCCTTGACCGGGTCACCGTTCTCGCCGAAGTACTGCTGCGGCGAGGTGATCACGTGGTAAAGACGCCCGCCGATCACCCCGAAAGGCACGGCCCAGGTGGCAATGTCGAGCACGACCGTGGGATCTCCCCCGCGTGCCTTCCAGCGCACCTGGGCGGTCCAGATCGCCAGGCCGATGCCGATGAGGATGCAGAGCGCATAGCCCCTCAGCGGCAGCGGGCCCAGATGCCAGACGCCCTGGTCCGGGCTCGGGATCGACGCCAGCACAGCGGCGTTCATCCGACGGCCTCCATGTCTTGGATGATTCAGCTAGGGGTGTGGTTCAGCTGCGGGAGGGTTGACCGGCGCGGACGCCCTCGGCCAGCGAGGCGGCCACGGTGGCGACCGCGCGGACGCCCTCGGCCGGGCTCGAGGCCGATGCCAGAGCCCGCACGAAGGCCGACCCGACGATCACTCCGTCGGCGAAACCGGCCACCTGGGCGGCCTGTTCGGCCGTGGAGACGCCGAGGCCGACACACAGCGGCAGGTCGGTGGCGGCTCGGGTGCGGTGCACCAGTACCTCGGCGGCGTCGTTCACGCTGGAGCGGACGCCGGTGACGCCCATGGTGGAGGCGACGTAGACGAAGCCCCGGCAGGCGGCGGCGGTCATCGCCAGGCGGCCGTCGGTGGAGCTGGGAGCGACCAGGAAGACCCGGTCCAGACCGTGCTCGTCGGAGGCCTCGATCCACTCACCGGCCTCTTCGGGGATCAGGTCCGGGGTGATCAGACCGGCTCCCCCGACGTTCGCCAGGTCGGCGGCCATCCGCGCCACGCCGTAGCGGTCGACGAGGTTCCAGTAGGACATCAGCAGGGCGGGCGCCCCGGCCCGGGCCACGGCCCCGGCGGCGGCGATCGCGTCACGCGGGTGCGCGCCACCGGCCAGGGCGGCCTCGACAGCGTGCTGGATGACCGGCCCGTCCATCAGGGGGTCGCTGTACGGCACACCGATCTCGACGATGTCGACACCGGCCTCGACCATGGCCACCATCGCGGCGACCGAGGTCTCGTGATCGGGGAAACCCACGGGCAGATAACCGATCAGGGCGGCCCGGCCCTCGGCCCGCGCGGTGGCGAGGACCGACGAAACGCTGCTCACAGTTCGTCCTTCAGCTCGTCGGTGGCCACCACGCGCTCGGCCTCGGAGGCGACCAGATCGGGCGCGGAGACCAGGCCGAACCAGCGGGCCGCCGTGTCCACGTCCTTGTCGCCCCGGCCGGAGAGGTTGACCAGCACGATGCCGCCCTCCCCCAGCCGCTTGCCCTCACGCAGGGCACCGGCCAGGGCGTGCGAGCTCTCGATCGCCGGGATGATGCCCTCGGTGCGGCACAGGAGCTGGAACGCATCCATCGCCTGGGTGTCGGTGACCGGTTCGTACCGGGCCCGGCCGGACTCGGCCAGCCAGGCGTGCTCCGGGCCGACTCCCGGGTAGTCCAGGCCGGCCGAGATCGAGTGACTCTCGATCGTCTGGCCGTCCTCGTCCTGCAGGATGAAGGTCCGGTTACCGTGCAGCACACCGGGTGCGCCGCCGGTGATCGAGCTGGCGTGGCGCCCGGTCTCGACCCCGTCGCCGCCCGCCTCGAGGCCGAGCAGCTCCACCTCGGGGTCGTCGAGGAAGGCGTGGAAGATGCCGATCGCGTTGGAGCCGCCACCGACGCAGGCCGCGACCACGTCGGGCAGCCGGCCGGTCAGCTCGAGCACCTGTGCGCGCGCCTCCTCACCGATGATCCGGTGGAACTCGCGGACCATGGTGGGGAACGGGTGCGGGCCGGCGACCGTGCCGAGCAGGTAGTGGGTGGTGTCGACGTTCGTCACCCAGTCGCGCATCGCCTCGTTGATCGCGTCTTTCAGGGTGCGCGAGCCGGCGGTGACCGGGACCACCTCGGCGCCGAGCAGACGCATCCGGGCGACGTTGAGCGCCTGCCGCCGGGTGTCTTCCTCGCCCATGTAGACCACGCACTCGAGGTCCATCAGCGCGGCGGCGGTGGCCGTGGCCACGCCGTGCTGACCGGCCCCGGTCTCGGCGATCACCCGGGTCTTGCCCATGCGCTTGGTCAGCAGGGCCTGCCCGAGCACATTGTTGATCTTGTGCGAACCGGTGTGGTTCAGGTCTTCCCGCTTCAGCAGCACCCGGGCGCCGCCCGCGTGCTGCGCGAACCGGGGGGCCTCGGTGAGGATGCTGGGTCGGCCGGAGTACGTGCGGTGCAGGTGGTCGAGCTCGGCGATGAACGCCGGGTCGACCACCGCGGCGCCGAACGCGGCGTCGAGCTCGTCCAGGGCGGCCACGAGGGCCTCCGGCACGAACCGGCCGCCGAAACGGCCGAAGTACGGGCCGACGGCGTCACGCAGACGGGCGGAGGTGGGCAGAGAGTCCGTCATCGCTTTCAGTTCTGTTCGAAGGGGTGACCCGGGAAGAGGGTCAGGAGCGCCCGGCCCGCAGGGCGGGGTGGGACCCGGCGGCGACCAGGTCGGCGACGGCACCACGCGGGTTGTTGCCGACCACGAGGCTCTCACCGACCAGCACCGCGTGGGCGCCGGAGCGGGCGTAGTCGAGCACGTCGTGCGGACCGCGCACCCCGGACTCGGCGACCCGGACGATGCCGCTGGGGATCTTCGGCGCGAGTTTGGCGAACGTGTTGCGGTCCACCTCGAGGGTCTTCAGGTTGCGGGCGTTGACGCCCACCACCCGGGCGCCGGCATCGACCGCGCGCTGCACCTCTTCCTCGTCGTGCACCTCGACCAGGGCGGTCATGCCGACCGAGTGAACCCGCTCGATCAGCGAGACCAGAGCCTCCTGCTCGAGCGCGGCCACGATCAGCAGGATCGCGTCGGCACCGGTGGCCCGGGCCTCCCACACCTGATAGCTGGTGAACACGAAGTCCTTGCGCAGCACCGGCACGTCGACCGCGGCCCGCACACTGGCCAGGTCTTCGAGGCTGCCGCCGAAACGGTGCTTCTCGGTGAGCACGCTGATGACGGAGGCGCCACCGGACTCGTACTCGGTGGCCAGACCGGCGGGGTCACCGATCTCGGCCAGGGAACCCTTGCTCGGGCTCGACCGTTTCACCTCGGCGATCACCTTGACGGTGTCGCCGTGGCGCAGAACCGATTCCGCCGGCTTCGCCGAGGGCAGTTGTGCGGCCCGTTCCTGGAGCTTCTCCAGGGGTGTGGTGGCCTGGCGTTCTTCCAGGTCAGCTTTTACCCCGACGAGGATCTGATCGAGCACAGTCACACAAGGCTCCCTCGTCACGCGGCGGTGTCAACCCGTCGATGGTACCTATTCCCAGAGGGTGCTCCGGCCCCTACCGTCCGCCATGACTCGCAGGTCCCGTCTGATATGGACCGTTTCGCCCGAGCCGATCAGCGGCCGATCAGTGGCTGATCCGCCACCGATCCATCACCGGATCGGTCACGGAGCGAGGAACTCCCACCCGGGAATGTTCCGCAGCACCCCGAAGAGGATAAGGCCGAGAACGACCGCGACCGGCCCCCAGAGCCGGATACCCGCACGTAAGCGCCCTTTCGGGTCACCTGCGAACAGGGTTTTCGTGCTTGAGGACGAGGTTCCCGGCGCGGGGCCGCCGGTGCTCCCGGGGAGGGGGCCCGTGGGGAGGGCGCCGGGGTCGGCGAGGCGCCGGAACCAGCGCACCCAGAGCACGACGGCCACCGGCGCCACGAGCGTCACCAGCAGGTTCGAGGACAGCGCGGCCGGTACGTCGCCGTGGGCCAGGTCGTGCACCGCCCGCAGACCGCCGCAGCCGGGGCAGTACACGCCGAGCAGCGCACGGAACGGGCAGCCGGGATAGTGCCCGGGACGATTCGGGTCGACAACCGCCAGGTACCCGGTGGCTGCGCCGGTGACGGCGGCGACGACCAGCGGGCGCACCAGGTGCCGGGAGGGCCGCCAAGGCCGCTCCGGTGCGCTCACAGGCCGTCGCACGACGTTCACGGACGAGTCACGGTCGGCCGGGACGGGTCACGCACAGGACGACCGTGTTCGGAACCGACCACAGCCGGCACGGCACGGCACCGTTCGACACGTCCCGGCACGGCACCGTTCGACACGTCCCGGCACGGCGCGACATGGCTTGTCTCGACACGGCTCGCCCCGACACGGCTCGCCCCGACACCGCCGGTCCCGACACCGCTCGTCCCGACACCGCTCGACTCAGACCCGGATCACGACGGTCTTGGCGGCCATGTCGTGCCAGCCCTGCCGGCGGCCGCTGGAGTCGAAGAACGGCGAGAGGTACACGACGATCTGGCCGATACCGCAGAAGAGGCCGCCCGCGAACGGGATCAGCCAGCGCAGGAGGGCCGGGACCCAACCGGGCACCTGGCCGTCCTCGACCTTCACGACCCGTACGCCGAGCACCATCTTGCCGACCGTGGCACCCCGTGTGGCGATCATGGTCACCTGGTAGATCAGCGGGATCAGGAAGGCGATGGCATAGAACGCCAGACCCATGACCGTCTCGCCCGCACTGGTGCCGTCCATGGTCGTACTGGAGTCCAGGCTGTCGTCACCCGACCAGATCGCGAGCCCCAGGAGCACGAACAGGATGGCGAAGATCACCGACAGGAGCACCCCGTCGATGAGCTGCGCCGCGAGCCGGCGGCCCATCGAGGCGAACTCGATGTTCGCGGGGATGTTGCTCGCGTTGTTCTGCATCGGGTTGCCGTACGCCCCGTAGACAGGCGGCTGCCCGTACGGGTTGGAACCGTAGGCCCCCGGCTGCTGACCGTACTGACCCGGCTGGCCGTACTGACCCGGCTGCTGCTGGCCGTACTGGCCGGGCTGCTGCTGGCCGTACTGGCCGGGCTGCTGCTGGCCGTACTGGCCGGGCTGCTGCTGGCCGTACTGGCCGGGCTGCTGCTGGCCGTACTGGCCGGGCTGCTGACCGTACGGGGGCTGGTGGCCGGGCGAACCGTACTCGGGCGGACCCGGCTGCTGGGGCTGACCCGGCTGCTGGGGCTGGCCGTACTGACCCTGCCCGTACGAGGGCTGGCCCGGCTGGTTCTGCCCGTACTGCGGCGGCTGGCCGTACGTCGGCTGCTGCCCTGCGGACTGCCCCGGGTGCTGTGCCGGGTCGCCCTGCTGTTCCGGATTGCCGGATTCGCCGTTGTTCGGGTCGCGCGGCGGGTTCGAGCCGTACTCGGACATCGTCACCTCATCGTCGGTGCGGGCCTACCTGGCCCCGGTCGACACGCAGGCTACCGGCGGGTCGGCCCGGTTCGTCCACCGGCGGGTGACCGCCCTCCTCCGAGGAGGAGGGCCCGGACCGCTTGCCCTGTCACTGCCCTGTACCTGCCCTGTCACTGCTCTGTTCGCCAGGTCTTCTCCCCGGCCAACGTCAGCGGTCGGCCGGAGGTGCCCGCCCGGCCCGATGCGGTCCGATGTCTCAGTGGCTGGAGTGAGGCTGAGCGCCGAACCCCATCGCCCCGAGGACCTTGCCGACCACGGGACCGACCACGACGGCGATGACCATGCCGACGATGAACAGCCACAGGTACTCGTTGATGCCGAAGCCGACGGCGATGGTCGCCAGCAGCGAACCGATCAGCACGACCACGACCGCGACCCAGGCCGCGACCGAGTGCCCGTGGCCGTACGGGTCGTGGAAGTCCTGCTCCGCAGGCTTCGGGTGTTGTTCCTTGGTGCCCGCCATGACGTCCCCTTTCAGACGGCCCACATTCTGTCAGCTCTCTTCAGCTCAGGCCGGTAGGGACGATATCGGTTCGCCTCCACCGGGTCGCGGTGCACCCCGTTCGGGCGAGCCGCGACGTCAGTCGTCCCGGTTGTCCGTGCTGTCCGAGGTGAGGTCCTCGCCGCGGTTCTGGGCGTCCCAGACATCGGCCGAGCTGGACCAGCCACCGGCGGCGGTGGCGCCGGCCGCCGCGTCCGGCGTCGTGGTCCTCGCGCCCTGGCGCTCGAACCGGCGTCCGCCGACCGGCCACGACCGGCTGCCCACGACCCCGAGTAACCCGGCCAGCGCGATCACCACGGCACCGGCCACGTGGATCCAGCCCCAGCCGTTCAGACTGATGTTCAGGTCGAAGCTCTCGGCCAGGTCGCCGCCGAGGCTGAGGGTGTCGCGCAGCGCGTCGGAGGCCGCGCCCTGCGGATCGCTCATCGTGCGTACCCCGCTGACCGCGAGCGCGACGCCGCAGACCAGCACGCCGACGGGGATCACGAACCGGGCCAGGCGTCCGGCGATGGTCAGGACCAGGGAGGCGGCCGCGACCGCGACGGCGACGGCCGTCCCGGCGGGGGCGGCCTGGCCGCCGGTGATGTCGATGTCCCCGAAGGTGGCCAGCGCGGCCACGTTCACGGTGCCCCAGGGACGCGATCCCCCCAGCAGCACCAGACCGGCGCCGAGCAGTCCGAGCAGCACGACCGTTCGCCGCCCGGTCAGGGCCCGGGGACCGCCCGGCCGCCCCGGTGTGACCGATCCCGGGACCTGCGGAAGCTGGACCGAACTCATGCGGGAGTCCCGTCGTCCTCAATCGTGGCCCGGACCGGCCGGACCGTGGTGGCCACGTGGACGGCGCGCAGGACGGCGGCCGCCTTGTTGCGGCACTCCTCGTCCTCCTTCTCCGCCACCGAGTCGGCCACGATGCCCGCGCCGGCCTGCACGTGGGCCACGCCCTCGCGCAGCAGGGCGGTGCGGATGGCGATCGCGAAGTCCATGTCGCCGGCCACGTCAAGGTAGCCCACCACCCCGCCGTAGATGCCGCGGGTGACCGGTTCCAGCTCGTCGATCAGCTGCATGGCCCGGGGTTTCGGGGCGCCGGAGAGCGTGCCGGCGGGGAAGGTCGCGCGCAGCACGTCGAAGGCGGTGCGGCCCGGGGCGAGCTCCCCCTCGACGGTGGAGACCAGGTGCATGACGTGGCTGTACCGCTCGACCTCCATGAAATCGACCACCTCGACGGTGCCCGCGGTGCAGACCTTGCCCAGGTCGTTGCGGGCCAGGTCGACGAGCATCAGGTGCTCGGCGCGCTCCTTGGTGTCGGCGAGCAGTTCCACGGCCAGGTCGTTGTCCTCGCCCGCGGTGGCCCCGCGCGGGCGGGTACCGGCGATCGGGTGGGTGATCGCGCGCCCGCCGGTCACCTTCACCAGCGCCTCGGGGCTGGAGCCGACCACGGCCAGCTCGCGGCCCGCGGAGTCCTCAGTCCGGTAGAGGTACATGTAAGGGCTGGGGTTGGACGCCCTTAGCACCCGGTAGACGTCGATCGCGTCGGCCGGGCAGTCCAGGTCGAAGCGCTGCGAGATGACCACCTGGAACACCTCGCCGTCGACGATGGCGCGCTTGCCCGCCGCCACGGCATCCAGATAGTCCTCGCGGCGGGTGCGCTCGCGGGGCTGCACCTTCTTCGGCGCCGGCTCGTGCACCGCGACCGTGCTGGGGGCGGGCTCGGCCAGCTGGCGGGTCATCCGGTCCAGGCGCGCGACGGCGTCGGCGTGGGCCTCGTCCACCCGCTCGTCGGTGCCGTCGTAGTTCACCGCGTTGGCGATGAGCATCAGGGTGCCGTCGGTGTGGTCGAGCACGGCCAGGTCGGTGGCCAGGCTCATGGCCAGTTCCGGCACCTCGAGCTCGTCCTGGGGCGCGTTGGGCAGCTTCTCCCAGCGGCGCACGGCCTCCCAGCCCACGTAGCCGACCATGCCGCCGGTCAGCGGCGGCAGCCCGGGCAGGCGCGGGGCCCGCAGCGCCTCGACCGTGTCGCGCAACGCGACCAGCGGGTCGCCGCCGGTCGGGACGCCGGCCGGCGGATCACCGATCCAGTGCGCCACGCCGTCCCTCGACGTCAGGGTCGCCCGGCTGGCGGCACCGATGATGCTGTAGCGCGACCAGACCCCGCCGTGCTCGGCCGATTCGAGCAGGAACGTGCCGGAACGGTCGCCGGCCAGCTTGCGGTACACACCGATCGGGGTCTCGCCGTCCGCCAGGAACCGCCGCACCACCGGGATCACCCGGCGGTCGGCGGCCAGGCGCCGGAACCCGTCCAGGTCCGGCCAGGTGCCACCGAAACCCAGATCGGTGGGGATGTCGGTGGGGCGCTCGCTCGTGGCGGTCACGCGGGTGACTCCTCGCTCTGGGAAGGGTTCTGGGAAAGGTTCCGGGAAGCGTTCGGGGTGAGGACCGGTCCGGTGACGACCTTGAGCCGGTCGGCGTCGAAGCAGGTGCGGTCACCGGTGTGGCAGGCGGCCCCGACCTGGTCGACCGTGACGAGCAGCGCATCGCCGTCACAGTCCAGCGCCACCGCCTTGACCCACTGCACGTGCCCGGAGGTGTCGCCCTTGCGCCAGTACTCCTGGCGGCTGCGGCTCCAGAACGTCACCCGGCCACTAGTCAGGGTGCGGTGCAGGGCCTCGTCGTCCATCCAGCCGACCATCAGCAGCTCGCGGGTGTCCCACTGCTGGACGACGGCGCAGACCAGGCCGTCGGGATTGCGGGTCAGGCGGGCGGCGAGGCCGGGGTCCAGCGGCGAGTTCTCAGCCGGTTTCTCAGAGGTCGCACTCACCCGGCCAATACTGGCACCGCTCCCGGGGCAGCCCGTGCCACCCCACCCCGAGGCTCCTCACCGGTCCCGGCACCGGTCCGGGAGGTTGCGATTTGGTCGCGGAACCACCTACGCACAGTCTTTTCACATCCCGTTGACGTGCATGGAGGCATCCGTTCACTGAATGATGTCGGGATGCCCACCTTGCTGCACATCGGTGCCCCGAAAACGGGGACGACCGCCATTCAGGCGTCCCTGGAGGATCTCAAGCACCACACCGAGGGTGGGCTGGAGATGTACGGCCTGAGCATGCCCGGCACACCGTTCGAGCAGGCCAAGGGGGCACTGGCGGCACTCGGTCAGGGCACCGGCTGGCAGGCCAGCGACCATCCGGTGAAGGACCGTCACTGGCAGCGGCTGCTGCTCCAGGTCTCGGCGGCGCCGGGGCTGCGGTTCGTGTCCAGCGAGTACCTGTGCGAGGCGTCGGAGGAGTCGGCGCAGCGGATCGTGGACGACCTGCGCGAGCACAGTTCGGACGACGAGGTACGCGTGGTGCTCACGCTGCGCCCGCTGACCCGGATCATGCCCTCGGCGTGGCAGCAGTACCTGAAGAGCGGCCACCAGCTGCCCTACCCGAAGTGGTGCCGGGCGATGCTCTCGTCCCCGCCGAAACGGGGCGTGACACCGTCGTTCTGGCGTCGCCACGACCAGGGCGACGTGTTGCGTCGGTGGGCTGCCGCGGTGGGGCCGCAGAATGTCACCGCGGTGGTGCTCGACCCGGCCGACCGCGGTCTGCTGATGCGCACCTTCAACGATCTGCTGGGTCTGCCCACCGGCACCCTCACCGATGGCGCGGCCGGACGGCAGAACCGGTCGATGTCGGCGGCCGAGACCGAGCTGTTCCGGCGGCTCAACGTGCAGCTGCGCGAGCGTGACTTCCCCTGGAAGGACTACGCCGACCTGATCCGTTACGGCTCGATCCTGCGCACGGTCGAGCTGATGCCTTCCGAGGGCGGCCCCGCCGTGCGCACCCCGGACTGGGCCGTGCAACGCGCCGTCGAACTCGCCACCGGATACCAGGAGACCATCGGCGACCTGGAGAAAGCCGGGATGACGGTGATCGGCGACCCCGCCCTGCTGACCGAGGCCTACGCCGGGGCCGACGAGGAGCGCCCGGCTCCCGACCTGGTGTCGATGGACACGGCCGTGCAGGCCATCCTCGGTGTCGTGTCCCGCTCCAGCACCGGCAACGCGTTCTTCCCCGACGAGGTGGCCCAGGGTCTCGGCGAGCAGGAGGGTCTGCCCGGCTCGCAGCGCACGGAGAAGGAGATCGTCCGCATCCAGGACCTGTCCTCCCGCGAGATCAGCGAGGTCCTGGCCACCCGGCTGCGCAAGGGCGTGCGCAAGCAGTACCGCACCCAGAGCCGCCGGATCCGGCGCATCGCCGCCCGGGGCACCCTGACGCCGCAGCAGAAGGCCGCGGAGCTGGAGCCGCTCGAGGAAGAGTCTTCCACCCGCTCCGCGACCGGTCACGGCACCGATCAATTCGGATGATCCGCGGCGGGCGCGTCGCTAACGTTGTGTGGATCATGAGCATCACACCGGTCCGCCAGGTACGTGCCCTCCACGACGACGAGCGCATCACGGTCTATCAGGCCTACGACTCCGCCATCGCCGAAGCAGCCCTGGCCGCAGGACGTTTCGTGCCGCCGTTCAAGACGGAGCGCATGACCTGGATCAAGCCTTCGTTCCTCTGGATGATGTACCGCTGCGGATGGGGCCGTAAAGCCGGCCAGGAGCGGATTCTCGCGATCCGGATCACCCGGGCCGGTTTCGAGCAGGCCCTCGCCCAGGCCTGCCTGAGCCACTTCGAGCGCGACGTGCACAACACGCAGGACACCTGGAAACGCCTCACCCGGGAGCGGCCGGTGCGGGTGCAGTGGGACCCCGAACGCTCGCTCTCCCTGGCCCCTCTGGAGCACCGCTCCATCCAGATCGGCCTCGGTGCCCCGGTCGTGCCGGACTACGTGGACGGGTGGACGACGGGCATCACCGACGTCACCCCCCTCGCCCACGCGATCCACGCCCGGGTGCGGGCCGACGACCTGGACGGCGCCCGGGCCCTGCTGCCGGCCGAACGCCCCTACCCGCTCCCCGCGGCGATCGCCCGGGACCTGCGCGTCACGGGATGAGGTTTTGCCACCCGGTGGATCCGGGTGACGGTGGCCTGGTTCATCCGTGGGCCGGCTGAGACGTCTGGCTGCGCCAGGACGCGTACATGCGCTGGTAGGGCTCGCAGCGTTTCAGCAGGTCGGCATGATGGCCGACGTCGGCGACCTCGCCGTGGGCGACCACCACGACCAGGTCGGCGGCCTCGGCCGTGCTGAGGCGGTGGGCGATCGTGACCGAGGTGCGGCCCCGGGTGACGCCGTCGAGGGCGGCCTGCAGCTTCACCTCGGTGGCGGGGTCGACGGCGGACGTGGCCTCGTCGAGCACCAGCAGGTCAGGGTCGGCCAGGTAGGCACGGGTCAGGGCCAGCAGCTGCCGCTCCCCCGCCGACAGTGACTCGCCCCGCTGCCCGACCGGGGTGTCCAGGCCCCGCGGCAGACCCTGCGCCCAGTCCAGCAGGCCGAGCTCGCGCAACGCACCCTCCACCTGCTCACGGGTGGCGCTCTCGCTGCCCCAGGCGATGTTGTCGGCCAGGCTCAGGTCGAACAGGAATCCTTCCTGCGGCACCATCACCACCCGCGAGCGCAGGTTGGCGAAGGTGATGCGGCGCAGGTCTTCCCCGTCGAGGAGCACCCGCCCGTCGGCCGGGTCCATCAGGCGGGTGAGCAGTTTCGCCAGGGTGGTCTTGCCGGAACCGGTCTCGCCCACCACCGCGACGCGGGCCCGCGGCGGGATGCTCAGGCTGACATCGCGCAGCACCGGCTCGCCCTCCGGGTAGGCGAAGGTGACGTGCTCGAACTCCACGGCGATCGGCCCGCGCGGCAGGCTCACACCCTCCTCGCCCGGGTCGACGATGTCGGCCGGGGTGTCGAGCACGCCGATCACACGCCGCCAGCCGGCCGCGGCGTTCTGCAGCTCGTTCAGCACCTCGGTACCCATCTGCACCGGCGTGGTGAACAGCTGCACCAGGAACAGCACGGCCAGCAGCTCGCCGAGGGTGAGGCCGCCGTCCACGCCCAGGGCCGTACCGGCCACCACGACCGCCGCGACCACCAGGCCGGACATCAGCACGCCACCGGTGAACGAGACCGCCACCAGCATCTGGGCCCGCACGGCCGAGTGCTGATGAGCCTCGATCGCCGTGTCGATGCGCCGCTGGGTGCGGGTCTGCACCGCGTAGGCGCGAATGGTATCGGCGCCGACCACGGCCTCGGAGATCGAGCCCAGCATCTCGCCGACCCGCTCGCGCACGGTGCCGTAGGCCACGGACACCCGGCGCTGGATCGGCCGGACGATGATGAACAGCGGCAGGAAGCAGGCCCAGACCAGCAGGGTGAGCTGCCAGGAGTAGACGGCCATCACGATCGTGGCGATGAGCAGCTGACCGGCCGACAGCACCAGCAGCAGCCCACCCCACTGCACGAACGTCGAGATGGTGTCGACGTCGCTGGTCACGCGCGCGACCAGGGCGCCGCGGCGCTCGCTGTTCTGGGTCAGCACCGACAGGTCGTGGATGTGCCGGAACGCCTTCACCCGCAGCGTCGCCAGCCCGGCCTCGGTGGCCTGGAACAGCCGCACGTTGCTCACGTACGAGGCCACCGCGGTCAGCAGGACGGCACCGGCGACCACACCCACCAGGCGCAGCACCAGGCCCAGCCGTACGCCGTCGTCACCCGAGATCCCGGAATCGATGGTCTGCTGCACGGCAATCGGCACGAGGATCCGGCCACAGGTCGCGACCAGGGCCAGCAGCAGGGTCAGCCAGACGCCCCGCACCAGCTCCGGGGAGATCTCCGCGCCGCGCCGCAGCACCTGCCAGGCACCCAGGCGGTTACCGGTCAGGCCGGGGCGGCGGGCCGGGGTACCGGCGACCGCAGCGCCGGTGCCGCTGCCGGTGTCCGCGTCTGTGCCTGTGTCTGTGTCTGTCGTCGTGCTCATCGCCGTGTCATCCCCGTGAGGTCGTCCAGGTCTTCGTCGAGATCTCGAGCTCGGTCATCGGGCTGGTCCTGGAGCTGGTCGCCGGCCGCCGGTCGGGGTTCCGGTGCCTCGTCCTCCTCGTGGTCGTAGGCCGTGACGAGCCGTCGGTACCCCTCGCTGCGGACCAGGAGCTCGGCGTGTGTGCCGCGGTCGGCGATGCGGCCGTTCTCCAGGTAGGCCACCTCGTCGGCCAGGGCGATCGTGGCGCGGCGGTAGGCGATCACCACCACCGTGACCGAGGGCCCGGTCTCCACGGACGGGGAGGACGGAGCGTCGGACAGGCTGTCGAGACCGCTCAGGATCTCCGCCTCGATGCGCGGGTCGATGGCCGAGGTGGCATCGTCCAGCACCAGCAGGCGGGGCCGGCGCACCAGTGCCCGGGCGAGCGCCAGCCGCTGCCGCTGCCCGCCGGACAGGTCGGCGCCCCGCTCACCGATGACCGTGTCGAGGCCGTGCGGCAGGTGCCGCACGAAGGCCTCGGCCCGGGCCACCCCGAGCGCCCGCCACACGTCGTCGTCGCTGAAACGGGCATCGCCCAGCGTGACGTTGTCGCGCACGGTGTCGTTGAAGACGAACGTGCCCTGCGGCACCAGCGCGGCCAGCTCGGCGACCCCACCGGCCCGCAGCTCGCGCACGTCGGTGCCGTCCAGGCGGATCTCGCCCTTGGCCGGGTCGACCAGCCGCACCAGCAGGGTGGCCAGTGTGGACTTGCCCGAGCCGGTCGGCCCGACCAGGGCCAGCGTGCTGCCCGGGCGCACACTCAGGTCGACGTCGTGCAGCACCTCGTAGCGCCCGCCGTCGTTGTCCTGGTAGGCGTAGGCGACCTCGGACAGCTCCACGCCGACCGCACCGCCCGGAACCGGGGTGACGTCGCCGTAGGGCATCGCGTCGGTCTCGGCCAGCACGGCGCTGGTGCGCTCCCAGCCGACCACGGTGCGCGGGATCTCACCCAGCACCCAGCCCATCGAGCGCAGCGGGAACGCGACAAGGCTGAGCAGATACGCGACCTGCACCACGTCGCCGGTGGCGATGGCTCCGGACCGCACCCGCCAGGCACCGACCGCGAGCACGGCCAGGGTGCCGAGGGTGGGGATGGCCTCCATCAGCGGGTCGAAGGCCGCCCGTAGCCGTCCGGCCCGCACGTTCGCCACCCGCAGCCGGTCGGCGTAGACGGCGAACCGCTCGGTCTCGGAGGCCTCCCGACCCAGGCTCTTCACCACGGCCGCGGCCTCGAGGCTCTCGTGCGCGACCGAGGAGACCTCGCCGCGCTCGGCCTGGGCCCGCGTCACCGCCGGAGACATGTAGCGCTGGTAGACGGTGTTGAGCAGCACCACCCAGGGCAGCACCAGCAGGCCGACGGCGCCCAGCACCGGATCGGCCACGAGCATCGCGGCCGCCGCGACGATCAGCATGACGACGACACCGATGGCCATCGGCAGCGGTGCGAACACCTGCCAGGTGGCCTCGACGTCGGCATTCGCGTTGGACAGCAGCACCCCGGCCGGATGGCGGTGGTGCCACTCCAGCGGCAGGCGCAGGTACTGCCGGGTGAGCAGGCGCCGGTACCGCGCCTGCAGGCGGAACGACGTGAGCCCGGCCGCGACCCGGCGCCCGACCACCCCGACGGCCGTCAGGGCCGCCACCCCGGCCAGCACCAGCCCGGTGGTGAGCAGGTCGTGACCGCTGATGCTGCCCGCCTCGAAGGCCGGCGTCAGCACGTGGTCGGTGAGCCGGCCGAGCACCCAGCCACCACCGGCCGTGCCCGCGCCGTAGAGCGCCGACATCACCACCGCCACCGAGAAGATGGCCGGCTCCTGCCGGATACCGATGCCGATCACGCGCAGACCACGCAACAGCGTGCTCGGCTCCCGATCAGCCCGTGCGACCCGCTTCACCACGCGGGTACCTCCTGTCAACGCTCACGCAACGATCGTGGGCAGGGATGTGCCCTGCCCACGAGAGAACCCGGTCGCCCGCCCGCGTTCCCACGCACAGGAACGTTAGGCGGCACCACCGACAGAATCGGAAGGGACGGCACGCGCCGGAACGGGCGTAACGTCACCTCGTCGGTAACTTCCCCCTGTGTCAAGGTGAGCGCATGCCCTCGCATTCCGCAGCAGAACGTCAGGCTCTCGCCGATGCCCTGGCCGGGGCCGGCCCCGGCGCACCGACCCTGTGCGCCGGCTGGACCACCACCGACCTGGCCGTGCACCTGGTCCTGCGAGAAGGGCGCCCGCACGTGCGGCTGGCCGGCTCGATCGGCCCGGCCAAGGACTGGGCGGCCCGTCAGGAGCAGGCGACCACGGCCCGGCCCTACGAGGACCTGGTGACGACCGTGCGCAACGGTCCGCCCCGCCTGTCGCCGATGGCCCTGCCCGGCGTGGACTCCCTCGCCAACCTGCTGGAGCACTTCGTGCACTGCGAGGACGTGCGCCGCGCGGCCCCGGACTGGGAGCCGCGGGCCCTGCCCGGCGACCGGCAGGCCGCCATCTGGAAGAACGTGACCAGCCCGTTCGGCAAGGTGATGGTGCGCAAGGCCGCGATGCCCGTGAGCCTTCAGGTGCCCGGCGGCGAACCGGTCGTGCTGAAGGCCAAGGGGGAGGGCCCGGCGGTCACCCTGGTCGGTGAGCCCGGCGAGATCGCGATGTACCTGTTCGGGCGTAAGGAGCACGCCCGGGTCGAGCTCCTCGGCGACCCCGCGACGGTCGCCCGGTTCCGCGAGACCCCGATGCGAACCTGACGGACCCGACGGGTCAGCGGACGGGCACCCCGCCCGCCCGCAGCTCGTCCTTGACCTGACCGATCGTGAGCTGCTGGAAGTGGAAGACGCTGGCCGCGAGGACGGCGTCGGCCCCGGCGGCCACGGCCGGCGGGAAGTGCTCGACCGCACCGGCACCGCCACTGGCGATCAGCGGTACGCCGACCTCGTCCCGCACCAGGCGCAGCAGTTCCAGGTCGAAGCCGGCCTTGGTGCCGTCGGCGTCCATCGAATTCAGCAGGATCTCACCGGCACCCAGTTCGGCACCGCGCGCGGCCCAGTCGACCGCGTCGATCCCGGTGCCACGGCGGCCACCGTGCGTGGTGACCTCGAACCCGGACGCGGTGTGCGTGCCGGGCGGGCAGCGCCGGGCATCGACCGACAGGGTCAGTACCTGCGCCCCGAACCGGTGCGCGACCTCGGCGATCAGCTCGGGCCGCTGGATCGCGGCCGTGTTCACCCCGACCTTGTCGGCGCCCGCGCGCAGCAGCTTGTCGACGTCGTCGACCGAGCGCACACCGCCACCGACCGTGAGCGGGATGAAGATCTGCTCGGCGGTGCGGGAGACCACGTCGTACATCGTCTCGCGACCCGAGGACGAGGCGGTGACGTCGAGGAACGTCAGTTCGTCGGCGCCCTCGGCGTCGTAGCGGGCGGCGAGCTCGACCGGGTCACCGGCGTCCCGCAGGCCCTCGAAGTTGACGCCCTTGACGACGCGCCCGGCGTCGACGTCCAGACAGGGAATGACTCGCACGGCAACCGGCACAGGTCACAGCGTAGTGTCCGCCCGGTGACGTCCGCCCCCCAGCCCGATCCTGCGGTCATCGACCTGCTCATCGGTCTTCTCGAGCGGGCCGGCGCGCACTCGCACCCCTCGGCCACCACGGTCCTCGCCATCGACGGCCCCAGCGGGTCCGGGAAGACCACACTGGCCGACGAGCTGACCCGCGTCCTCCATCAGCGAAAGCCGGGGACGGCAGCCCTGGTGCGCCTGGAGGATCTCTACCCCGGCTGGGACGGACTGCGGGCGGCCACCGGCCGGCTCGCCACCGAGGTACTGCCCGCGCTGACCCGGGGCGAGACCGCCCGCTACCGCCGCTGGGACTGGACCGCCGACCGCTTTGGGGTGATTGAGGACGAAGTGCCCGCCAAAGAGGTGACCATCGTCGAGGGCGTGGGCGCGGGAGCCCTCGCCGCCGCCCCCATGGTGCATGCCCTGGTCTTCGCCGACGCCCCTGAACAGGTCAGACATGCTCGCGCGATGGCCCGGGACGGGGAGGGCTACCGGCCCCACTGGGAACGCTGGGCGGCTCAGGAACGGGCCTATTTCGCGGACGACCACCCGCACGAGCGGGCAGACCTGCTCGTGCTGCCCGGACTTCCAGGATCTGTCCAGGGTCGCGCACTACGCTGAATGCCGTGTCCATGCGCGGCGAGAGTTCCCCGGGTGTCCTGACCACCGGCACCACCGGCAGCAGTAGCACCAGCACAACCGGCAGCACCGGATGGCAGCAGTGGATCGGCCCGCTGGTCCGCGTGCTCGCCGGTGGCGTGTTCCTGTACACCGGCTGGGCCAAGATCCAGGACATCGACGACACCATCCGCTCGGTACGCAACTACCAGTTGCTGCCCGAGGCGGTCGTGCCGACCGTGGGCACGGCGCTGCCGGTGGTCGAGCTGATCCTGGGGGTCCTGCTGATCGCCGGTGTACTGACCCGGTTCGTGGCGATCTTCACCGCGCTGGTCAGCCTGGCGTTCTTCATCGGGGTGGCCTCGGCCTGGGCGCGGGGTCTGCAGATCGAGTGCGGTTGCTTCGGAAACAGCGGTTTCACCAGCAATCCGGTGCCCGGCTACGTGCGTGAACTCGCGCTCAACGGCGCGATCATGGCCGGCTGCGCCTGGCTGTTCCTGCGGGGCGCCGGCCGCTACTCACTCGACCGCACGCTGGGCCTCTCCCCCGCCACGGACACGCCGTAAACGAGAACCTCACGATCGGAGTCACAGGTATGGCGAGCGGCAGCTCGACCCGGGATGCACGTCAGGCCAAGGCCGCCGAAATGCGCGCGGCCGCGGCGAAGGCCGAGGCCAGGCGCCGCACCCTCATCGTCGGCAGCGCGGTGCTGGTGGTGGTGCTGGCGATCGTCGGCGTGTTCGTCGTCGTGCAGCAGGCCAACCGCAGCAGCTCGACCTCCAGCGCCGCCAATCCGGCCAACCTGAGTGCGGACAACTCGATCGTCGACGGCCAGAACACCGCGCCCGTCAAGGTCGTCATCTACGAGGACTTCCAGTGCCCGTACTGCGCGCAGTTCGAGGCCGCCAACCGCGAGCAGCTGGCTCAGATGGTCAAGGACGGTGACGTGCAGGTGCAGTACCGGCCCATCGCCTTCCTGGACCGCGCCTCCACCACCAACTACTCCACCCGTTCCCTGAACGCGGTGGCCGCGGTGGTGAACTCGAGCCCGGACTCGTTCCTGGAGTTCCACAACCTGCTCTTCGAGAACCAGCCCGAGGAGGGCGGCGCCGGCCTCACCGACGAGCAGCTGGTCACCTACGCGGTGCAGGCCGGGGCCGACGAGACAACCGTCAAGAAGGCTGTCGCCGACCAGACCTTCAAGGGCTGGACCGAGCGGGTCACCGAGGCCTCGTCCAAGGCCGGTATCTCCGGCACCCCGACGGTGAAGGTGAACGACACCACCCTGGAGAACCTCGACGCCGCCTCGCTGAAGAAGGCCGTGGACACCGCCCTGGCTGCTGCCAAGTAATGGCCCGGGTCTCCGTCACCTACTGCACCCAGTGCAACTGGCTGCTGCGGGCGGCCTGGGTGGCCCAGGAACTGCTGCAGACGTTCGGCACGGAACTGGACGAGGTGGCGCTGGTGCCGGGCACGGGAGGCGTCTTCCGGGTCCACGTCGGCGAAACCCTGGTCTGGGACCGCAAGGTCGACGGCAGTGCCGCCGACATGGTCGAGATCAAGCGCCGGGTGCGGGATCTGGCTGTTCCGGGTTTCGCTCTGGGACACGCTGACCGGGCCCGGAAGCCGAACTGAAAAAATGAGGGACGCGGGTACTCACCCGTGTCCCTCATTTTTTTGTTGGGGTTACCGGGCGGTGGTGTGGTGGTACTCGATCAGTGTCGCCAGGCGCTCCGCCTCGGACCGGGCGAACTCACCGTCGGCGCGCTGGATCGCCATCACCGCGAGCGGGTCGCCGTCCTCGGTGTTCAGCGTGACCCAGGGGTCGCTGACGCCGAAGTTCAGCCCTTCGACCTCACGCCAGGTCAGGGTGCGAGTGATCAGCAGGTTGCGCACCACCAGGCCCTCCGGCGAGGGAAGGGCCCGTACGCCGCCGAACCGGCTCATGCCCCAGCCGATGAACACGGCGATCACGAGCAGGCCGATCCGGTCGTTGATGCCGACCTGATCGACACCCGACCAGGGCAGCAGCAACGCGCAGGCGACGAAGGCCAGGGCCTGCCCGACCCCCATCACCCAGGCCACGATGCGGCCCTTACGGGAGACGAAAGGTCGGTGCAGGTCGGCGATCGCCTCTTCTCGGCCCGACTTGCCCGACTGACCGGCCGAGACCGTCACAGGTGCTTATAGACGTCGTCGAGGCTGATGCCCTTGGCGATCATCATCACCTGGAGGTGGTAGAGCAGCTGCGAGATCTCCTCGGCGGCGGCCTCGTCCGACTCGTACTCGGCCGCCATCCACACCTCGGCGGCCTCCTCGACCACCTTCTTGCCGATGCTGTGCACACCGGCGTCGAGGGCGGCAACCGTGCCGGATCCCTCCGGCCGGGTCTGCGCGCGGTGGGTCAACTCGGCGAACAGGGTCTCGAACGTCTTCACGGGTTGAGGGTATCCGGGGTCAGGCCAGGACCGGCGAGGGCAGGTCCTTCAGCACCAGCGCCGCGGCGATCGCGGCGGTGGCGGCCTCGTGACCTTTGTCTTCCCGCGAGCCGGGCAGACCCGCGCGATCCAGGGCCTGGGCCATGTCGTCGCAGGTGAGCAGACCGAACCCGACCGGTACACCGGAACGCACGCTGACGTCGGTCAGACCGTTCGTCGCGGCCTGGCAGACGTAGTCGAAGTGCGGGGTGCCACCCCGCACCACCACGCCGAGCGCGATGACGGCGTCGACACCGGACGCGGCCAGCCGGGAGGCTGCGACAGGGAGCTCGAAACTACCTGGGACCGGCACCTCCACGACGTCTTTCACACCGGCGTCGGCCAGACCGCGTCGCGCACCGTCGATCAGGCCGTTCATGACCTCCTCGTGCCACGAGGCCCAGACCAGACCGACCCGCAGTTGCGAACCGTCCACCGTGATCGTGGGCGCACCCTCGCCACTCATGGCGTTCTCCTTCATTCGTTGCTCGTTGTTCGTTGCCGCTGTGTGTCAGCGCGCGTTCAGGTCGTCCAGCTGGTGGCCCATCAGGTCCCGCTTGCTGGCCAGGTAGGCGGTGTTGTGCGGGTTCACGCCGACCTGCAGGCCGATCCGCATCGTCACCGTGATGCCGTGCTCGGCCAGTCCGGTGAGCTTGGCCGGGTTGTTGGTCAGCAACCGGATCGCGTCCAGGCCCAGGTCGTCGAGCACGGCCGCGGCCGCGCCGTACTCGCGGGCGTCGGCGGGCAGGCCCTGCGCGGTGTTCGCGGCGACCGTGTCGAGCCCGGAGTCCTGCAGCTGGTAGGCGGTGAGCTTGGCCAGCAGGCCGATGCCCCGGCCCTCGTGACCGCGCAGGTAGATCACCACGCCCCCCTCGGAGGCGACACGCTCCAGGGCCGCGTCGAGCTGCGGACCGCAGTCGCAGCGGCTGGAGCCGAACGCGTCACCGGTCAGGCATTCGGAGTGCACCCGCACCAGTGCACCGGTACCGGCGGGCTCCCCCGCGACCAGGGCCACGTGCTCGTGTCCGGTCAGCATGTCGCGGTAGGCGACGGCCCGGAAGTCACCGTGGCTGGTCGGCAGCAGGCTGTCGGCCACCCGGCGCACCCGTGGCGGCGCCGCGACCGGGGCCTCCGGAACGGCCCCCGGGTGCTCCCGGCGGTAGACCACCAGGTCTTCGATGCTGATCAGCGGGAGGCCGAACTCGTCGGCCAGGGCCCGCAGACCGGGCAGGCGGGTGACCGGGCCGGCGTCTTCCACCACCTCGGCGAGCACCCCGACCGGCGGCAGCCCGGCCAGCACACACAGGTCCACGGCCGCCTCGGTGTGGCCACGGCGTTCCAGCACCCCACCCGGTCGGGCCCGCAGCGGGAAAACGTGCCCGGGACGCACCAGGTCTTCGGGCCCGGTGCGGCCGTCAGCCAGCAGGCGCAGGGTCACCGAGCGGTCGGCGGCGCTGATACCGGTCGAGATGCCCGACCGGGCGTCGACGCTGACCGTGTAGGCCGTACGCAGCGACTCCTCGTTGCGCTCCACCATGTGCGGCAGCGCCAGCGCGTCGGCGCGGTCGTCGAGCATCGGGGCGCAGAGCACGCCGGAGGTGTGCCGCACGGTCCAGCCCACCCACTCCGGCGAGGCGTTGACGGCCGCCAGGATGACGTCGCCCTCGTTCTCCCGGTCGGCGTCGTCCACCACCAGAACCGGCAGGCCGGCCCGCAGTGCCTCCAGGGCCTTCTCCACCGGGTCCAGGGCGATGTCGCCGTACCGAACCTCGTTCTCGTGCACCTGCAGGTCCCCGCTCATCGTGGAGCCACCGTCTCTTCCGTGAATGTGGGAGCGGTGCTCAGCCGCTCCACGTACTTCGCCAGCACGTCCACCTCGAGGTTCACCGGCTCTCCGACGGCGCGGTGCCCGAGCGTGGTGCGGGAAAGAGTCTCCGGGATCAGCGAGACGGTGACGACCGTGGGGCCGTCGGTGAGATCAGCGATCGTCAGGGAGACGCCGTCGATCGTGATCGAGCCCTTGGCCACCACATAACGGGCCAGCTCGGCCGGGATCTCGACGCGCACCAGCTCCCAGTTGTCGCCGGGCACCCGCTCGACGACGGTGCCGGTGCCGTCGACGTGGCCCTGCACGACGTGACCGCCGAACCGTCCGTTCGCCGCCAGCGGGCGCTCGAGGTTCACCGGGACGCCGGGGGCGGCAGTGCGCAGGGAGCTGCGTTTGAGCGTCTCGGCCATCACATCGGCCGTGAACGTGTCACCGGCCAGTTCGACCACCGTGAGGCAGACACCGTTGACCGCGATCGATGCGCCGGGCACGGCGTCGGAAGTCACCAGCGGCCCCCGTACGGTCACCCGGGCGGAGTCCGCCCCGGGCACCAGTTCGACCACCTGGCCCAGCTCTTCAACGATCCCGGTGAACATCAGTGACCCTCCTACCACGCCGTGGGGCGGGCTCCGGGGGTCACGACGGGAAGAGCTGCCGGCCCATCCCGTCATCGGGAGAGGCTGACGCGTCGTATCGGTACCGAGGCAGCCCTCACCGAGGGCACACCAACGGCACCGCGTGCTGCCTCCCATCCGGACTTTCACCGTCGGTCCCGGAATTCCACCAGGTCAACCGCCCGCATCACGAGGACACGGTCGGGTCGCGGACTGTCACCGCCGGTTCGGAATTACACCGACCCCGGAGCACGCACTGCTATCAGTTACTGAACTGCCCAACAGTCTGCCACCGAACGTTGTTCCCGGGAACGGCGGGTCTCGCGATCAGCAGGCCGCAGCGGCGAGTTCACGCAACTGGGTGATGCTCGCCGCGGCATCCTGTGCCCCGTACACGGCCGAACCGGCCACGAACACGTCGGCCCCGGCGTCGGCACAGCGCTCGATCGTCGCCACCGACACGCCGCCGTCGACCTGGATCCACACGTCCAGGCCGGAGTCCTTCACGGCGGCCCGGGTGCGGCGGATCTTCGGCAGCATCGACTCCAGGAACGGCTGGCCGCCGAAACCGGGCTCGACCGTCATGATCAGCAGCATGTCGATCTCGGGCAGCAGCTCGAGATACGGCTCGATCGCGGTGGTCGGCTTCACCGCGAGCCCGGCCCGGGCCCCCTGCTTGCGCAGCTCGCGCGCCAGGCGGATCGGGGCGCCGGCGGCCTCGGCGTGGAACGTCACGCTCTTGGCACCCACCTCGGCGAAGGCCGGGGCCCAGCGGTCCGGGTCCTCGATCATCAGGTGGCAGTCGACCGGGACCGGCGACACCTTCAGGATCGACTCGACGACCGGCAGACCGAGCGTGAGGTTCGGGACGAAGTGGTTGTCCATCACGTCGACGTGCGCCCAGTCGGCGCTCGCGATGCGCTCGAGCTCACGGCCGATCTGGGAGAAGTCGGAGTTCAGGATGCTGGGAGAGATCTGGATGCCCACGGCCCCAGAGCCTAGTGCGGAGTCAGGAGCCGGTCGCAGGCGGTAGGTCCCCGGAAGCTTGACCTGAAGTCAGGTTCATCTTCGAGGATCGGTCCATGACCACGCGCCCCGAGACCGCCCACGACGAGTTCACGCCGCCGATCGTCGCCTACATCACCACGCAGACGCTCGGCCGCCTGGCCACGGTCGACGCGAACAACGCCCCCCAGAACAGCCCCGTGGGATTCACCCACAACGCCGAACTGGGCACCATCGACATCCGCGGCTGGAACCTCGGTGATTCCCGCAAGTTCCGGAACATCGAGAGAAACCCGGCAGTATCGTTCGTGATCGACGACATCCCTTCGGTCGACCCGTGGCGGGTACGCCTGGTGGAGATCCGCGGCACGGCCGAGGCTCTGCGCGGCATTCCGGCCGAGGGCGGCACGAGCGGCGAGATGATCCGCATCCACCCGCGCCGCATCATCACCTTCGGCCTGGACGGCGAGCCGCCGCCCCACGACTGAGGATTGCTGGGGCTTGTCCTAGGCCTTGCGGCGCAGCAGGGACAGGTACATCGAGTCGGTGCCGTGCAGGTGCGTCCACAGCTGCACGCCCGGGCCCTCGCCGAGGTACAGGTCGTCGGTGCCGGGCAGGCGCCGCGAGCCGATCAGGTCACGCATCACGGCCGGGGTGTCGAGGCGCTCCACGTCGTCCCGGCCCCGCAGCACGTCGTCGACCACCATCCGGGTCTCGGCCGGGTGCGGGGAGCACGTGGCGTACGCCACCACTCCGCCCGGCCGGACCGCGGCCAGCGCCGACTCCAGCAGCGCGCGCTGCAGCGGGGCCAGCGAGGTGAGGTCGGACGGGGTGCGGCGCCAGCGGGCCTCCGGACGACGGCGCAGCGCGCCCAGCCCGGTGCACGGAACGTCCACGAGGACCCGGTCGTAGCGGCCCGGCTCGGCCTCCCCGACGGTGCGGCCGTCCCGCACCCGCACGTCGTAGGCGCACTGCACGGCGGCCAGCGACTGCTGCACCAGCCCGGCCCGGTGCTCGGCCGACTCCACCGCGACCAGCTCGGCGTCGTCACCGACCAGGCCGGCCGTGTGCCGCTCGGCCAGCAGCGCCGCGAGCAGCGCGGCCTTGCCGCCCGGCCCGGCACACAGGTCGAGCCACCGGCCCCGGTCGGGGCCCACGGTCGACGCGGCCGCCGCCCCGAGCGCGACCAGCTGGCTGCCCTCGTCCTGCACGCGGGCACGGCCCTGACGGATCGCCGAGACGTCGTCGGGCGCGCCCTTCAGGATGGCCGCGACCGGTGACAGGACACCGGGCTGCGCGTGCTCCCCGTCGGTCAGCTCGGCCACGTCGGCGAGCCCGGGCAGCGCCGCGGCGACCACCGACGGGCGGGCGTTGTGCGAGGCCAGCAGCGCCGGCAGCTCGTCGGCCGGACGGCCGCTCCCCCGCAGCGCGTCACGCAGGGAACGCACGATCCACTCCGGGTGCGAGTACCGCACCGACAGGTTGCCGTCCGGGTTCTTCGCCGCGTCGGGCGCCACCCGCTCCATCCACTCGGTCTCGTCGCGCTCGCCGACCCGGCGCAGGACGGCGTTCGCGAACCGGGACGCGCCCGGCCCGGCGACCGAGCGCACCAGGTCGACCGTGGTGGAGACGGCGGCGTGCGGCGGGACCCGCATGTGCAGCAACTGGTGGACACCCAGGCGTAGGGCGTCGAGCACAGCCGGGTCGATCTCGGCGATCGGGCGGTCGGTGCCGGCCGCGATGATCGCGTCGTAGCTGCCCCGGCCACGCAGGGCACCGTAGGCCAGCTCGGTGGCCAGGCCGGCGTCGCGACCGCGCAGCCGGGCCCGGCGCAGCATGCCCGGCAGGATCAGGTTGGCGTAGGCGTCGCGCTCGGTGACGGCCCGCAGGGTCTCGTAGGCGACGCCCCGGGCGGGGTCGACGGCGGTCGGGCGACCGCCCGTCGGCCTGCTCTCGGGGCTGCCCGAGCGCGAGGAGTCCCGGCCACCGGCCCGGCCGGGTTTGCCGCCCACACGGCGGGGCGGGCCGGAAGGCCGGCCGGCCGAAGTCTGCTTGCTCATGACGCCCTCTCGAAAGCCGAGGCCAGGCGCACAGGCGCCACAACGTCCTCAAGCACGTACCTGCTACCCCGGCCGGCGACCGGGGCAATGACTGTCAGCAGTCCTTGCAAAAGCCTGTTATCACGAGCCGGGCGGGCCGGGCCGCTCACGCAACACCACCGGGAGCCGCGGTGACCGCGGCGTCCTCGGGTGCGTCCTCAAGCCCCAGACGTTCATCGCCGGCCGGGCGCGCACCGCGCGCCCAGTCCACGGCGGCCATCGCCTTCTTACCCGCCGGGCGCACCTCACCCAGCACCACGGGCCCCGTGGCGGTACCGACATGCACGGCCTTCTTCAGCACGCGCAGTTCACCCGGAGCCAGCGGTTGCGCGCCCTCCTCCGTCTCCACGACGAGGAGGGACACCGGGCCCAGGCCGAGGCGAGCCCCCCGGAACGTGGTCCAGGCCCCCGGCGCGGGCGTGCAGCCACGCACCCGGCGGTCGATGGCCACGGCGGGCTGCGCCCAGTCGACGCGAGCCTCCTCGACCAAGATCTTGGGCGCCAGCGACACACCCTCCTCGGGTTGCGGATGGGCCTCGATCTCGCCCGTCTCCAGGCCGTCCAGCACCGCGACCAGCAGGCCCGCACCGCCTTCGGCGAGCCGGCCGAGGAGATCACCGGCGGTGTCACCCGCATGCACGGTCTGGGTCATGACGCCGTAGACAGGACCGGTGTCCAGGCCCTTCTCCAGCTGGAACACCGACGCACCGGTGACCTGGTCACCCGCCATCAGCGCACGCTGCACCGGGGCCGCGCCGCGCCAGGCGGGCAGCACCGAGAAGTGCAGGTTCACCCAGCCGTGCCGCGGCACGTCGAGCGCACGCTGCGGCACGAGGGCGCCGTAGGCGATGACGGCGACACAGTCCGGGGCCAGTTCCTTCAGCAGTTCCAGAAACTCCGGGTCACCGGGTTTCGCCGGCTGGAGCACGGGCAGGCCGTGCTCGTCACCCCACTGCGCGACCGGCGAGCGGGAGACCTTGCGGCCCCGCCCCGCCACGGTGTCGGGCCGGGTGAGCACGGCGATGATCTCGTGGGGCGAGGCATGGATCGCCTCTAGTGGCGGCAGGGCGACCTCGGGGGTGCCCGCGACGATGATGCGCACGGTGGAGTCTCGCTGACGTTGGAGCGGGCGAACTAGACGGCGCGCCCGAAGGTGGCGTGCGGGCTGACCTTGACCTGCGGCGGGGCGCCGCCGGCCCATTCGGCCTCGCGGATGGCCTTCAGCGCGAGCTTGCGGGTCTCCCGGTCGAGCCGGTCGATGAACAGGATGCCGTCGAGGTGATCGGTCTCGTGCTGGATGCAGCGGGCCAGGAGCTCGGTGCCCTCGATCTCGACGGGTTCACCGTGCTGGTCGAAACCCTTGGCCACGACCCGCAGCGAGCGCTTGGTCTCGAACACCAGGTCCGGCAGCGACAGGCAGCCCTCGCCGCCCTCCTGCTCCTCGACGGACAGGTCGAGGTCGGGGTTGATGAGGTGCCCGAGCAGGCCGTCCACGTAGTAGGTGAACACCCGCAGCCCGACACCGATCTGCGGCGCGGCCAGGCCGGCACCCGGCGCGTCCATCATCGTGTCCTGGAGGTCTTTGACCAGGGTGCGCAGCTCGCGGTCGAAATCGACGACCGGCTCGGCCTTGGAGCGCAGCACGGGGTCGCCGAACAGGCGGATGGTCTGGATAGGCACCGAACGAGTCTACGGGCCGGGCGCAAATTCCCCGTCCGGAGCGCGGCCGGACCTGACATAAGATCGGAACATGGTGAAACAAGGCCGCAATCAGCCGCTCCTAGCCTCAGCCGATCATAGTTGGTACCTAGATCGGAGCACCATGTCGCGTCGTCCCGAACCCGCCCTGCTCGGCCGTCGTCGCCTCTTCCAGGCCGGGGCCATGGTGCTGGCCGGAGTTCCCCTGCTGGCGGCCTGCGGTTCGGACAGCGACGCCGCCGCGACCCCCGGCGACGGAGGCAGCGCGAGCTTCGGCGAGATCGCCGTGCAGCTGTCGTGGATCAAGAACATCGAGTTCGCCGGTGAGTACATGGCGACCACGAAGGGCTACTACGAGAAGGCCGGCTTCACCAAGGTCGAGCTGGTCGCGGGCGGCGCCTCGGGGACCACCGCGGAGTCGGCACTGGCCACCGGTAAAGCCTTCGTCGGCCTCTCCACCCCGACCGTGGTCGCCCCGGCCATCCTCAAGGGCGCGCCGCTGAAGATCGTCGGCACGACCTACCAGAAGAACCCGTTCTGCATCCTGTCCATCGACAAGAAGCCGATCGCCTCCCCCGCCGACATGGTGGGCAAGAAGATCGGCGTGCAGACCGGCGCCAACCAGGTCATCTTCGCCGCGCTGCTGAAGGCCAACGGCATCGCCGAGGGCGACGTGGAGATCGTGCCGGTGCAGTTCGACCCGACGGTGGTCACCACCGGTGAGGTCGACGGCTTCATGAGCTACATCACCAACGAGCCGATCCTGCTGGCCGCGCGCGGTTTCGAGGTCACCACGTTCCTGATGGCCGACCACAAGCTGCCGTTCGTCGCGGAGACGTTCACGGTGCTGCAGGAGTCGATCGACAAGGAGCGCGACAAGGTCAAGGCGTTCCTCAAGGCGGAGATCCAGGGCTGGACCGACGCCGTGGCCAGCCCGGAGGACTCGGCCGAACTGGCCGTCACCAACTTCGGCAAGGACCAGGGCCTGAAGCTCGAGGAGCAGGTCAAGGAGGCCACCGCGCAGAACGACCTGATCGTCAGCGACGACACCAAGGCCAACGGGCTCTTCACCATGACCCAGGAGCTGATCGACGCGAACATCGAGGTGCTCGCGCTGTCGGGTGTCACGATCACGGCCGAGCAGCTGTTCGACCTGTCCCTGCTGGAAGAGGTCTACGCCGAGAACCCCGAGCTGAAGACCGCATGAGCACGGGCACCACCCCCGACGCCACCTCCGAGGTCACCTCGGGCGTCACGTCCGGCATCACCCTGGAGGGCCTGGGCAAGACGTTCCGGATGGGCCGCCGCACCGTGACGGCCCTGGAGAACGCCGACCTGAGCACGCCCCAGGGTTCATTCCTGACGTTGCTCGGGCCCTCCGGCTGCGGGAAGTCGACGATCCTGCGCATCCTGGCCGGTCTGGAGACACCGACCACCGGCCAGGCGCTGGTGCACGGTGAGACCCCGCAGCAGTTGCGCGGGCGTCATCACCTGGGCATCGCCTTCCAGGACTCGGCCCTGCTGCCCTGGCGCAGTGTGCGCACGAACATCCGTCTGCCGCTGGAGATCTCCGGTCTGAAGGCCGACCCGGACTACATCGACGAGCTGATCGAGCTGGTCGGGCTCACCGGGTTCGAGAAGGCCCGGCCCGCGCAGTTGTCCGGCGGTATGCGCCAGCGCGTGTCGATCGCGCGGGCGCTGGTGGTGAAGCCGTCGGTGCTGCTGCTGGACGAGCCTTTCGGGGCGCTCGACGACATGACCCGCCAGCGGCTCAACCTGGAGCTGCTGCGGATCTGGACGCAGAAGCCGGCCACCACGCTGATGGTCACGCACGGCGTGGCCGAGGCGGTGTTCCTCTCCGACGTGGTGGCGGTGATGAGCCCCCGGCCTGGTCGCATTCTCGAACTGGTGCCCGTGGACCTCCCCCGTCCCCGGACACCCGAGATGATGCGGACGCCGGAGTTCCACGCGATCCACGACCGGCTGTCCGACCTGCTGTTCGGCAAGGGCGGCGCCGCGATGGGTTCCGAATGACCACGGTCGACACGTCCCGCCGGGTGTCCCGGGTCCGGATGCCGGCCTGGTCGGGTGGTCTGGTCGGCACCGTGCTGCTCGTAGCGGTCTGGTGGCTGCTGGCGCTGACGGTCTTCTCCGGGTCGGGGTCGGTGCCGACCCCCTGGTCGGTGGTGACCCAGATGGCGGACGACGGATGGGACTTCTACGCCACCAACGCCGGCATCACGCTCCGCAGTGCCTCCCTGGGATTCCTCTGGGGCAACGCCGCGGCCCTGGCCGTGGCCGTCCTCGCACTGCTGCTGCCGCCGCTGGAGACCGTGGCCACGCAGCTCGCGGTGATCAGCTACTGCATGCCGCTCACCGCGATCGGCCCGATCGTGCTGGTGATCTTCGGCGGACGGGCTCCCTCGATCTTCCTGGCCGCGCTCTCGGTCTTCTTCACCACGCTGATCGGCTCGCTGCTGGGGCTCAAGGCGGCCGACCGCACCAGCCTCGACCTGGTCGCGGCCTACGGCGGCGGCCGGTTCCAGCAGTTACGAAAGGTTCGCGTGGTGGCGGCCTTGCCCCACGTGTTCAATGCTCTCAAGATCGCCGCACCGGCCGCCATGCTCGGCGCGATCCTCGGTGAGTACCTGGGCGGCATCGACAACGGCCTGGGGGTGGCGCTGACCGTGGCGCAACAGCAGTACATCGTGCCCCGGACCTGGGCCCTGGCCCTGGTCACCGGGGCCCTGGCCGGACTCGGTTACGCGTTCTTCGCTGTGCTGGCCCGGTTCGCGACACCGTGGCGGGTCTCATGAGCCGCGCCCTGGCCCGGGCCCTGGCCCCGCTGCTCGTCTCTGCCGTGGTGGCGGTGGTCGCGTGGGAACTGTTCCTGCGGGCCTTCGACGTGAACCCGCTAATCGGGAAGGACCCGGCCGCGGTCTGGGAGTACCTGTTCACCGCGCCCGAGGCCGCCGCGAACCGCACGTCCGTGATCGATCCGCTGCTGGTCACGCTGAAGGACGGCGCCCTCGGGTTCGCCGGGGGCATGATCGCGGCGGTGCTGGTGGCCGTGACGTTCGTGCTGTTCCGCAGCGTCGAGCAGGCCTTCCTGCCGGTGGCGATGCTGCTGCGCTCGGTGCCCCTGGTCGCGATGACACCGCTGGTCACGCTGGTGTTCGGCCGGGGCCTGACCGGGGTCTCGGTGATCGCCGGGATCGTGGTGTTCTTCCCGGCCCTGGTGACGATCGTGTTCGGGCTGCGCTCGGTGAACCCGCTGGCCCGCGACCTGGTCGCGGCCTACGGCGGGAGCAGCCTCACGGCCCTGCGCAAGGTCGCGTTCCCCAGTGCCCTGCCCTCGCTGTTCGCGGCGATGCGGATCTCCGTGCCGGGTGCCCTGATCGGCGCCCTGGTGGCGGAGTGGCTGGCCACCGGCAAGGGCGTGGGCGGCGAGATCCTGCGGGACATCGGCGCCTTCGGCTACGACCACCTGTGGGCGTCGATCATCGTGCTCACCGCCGTGTCGGTGGTGCTGTACACCGTGCTGGGGCTCATCGAGCAGATCGTGCTGGCCCGGTTCTCGGACCAGCACTAGCCCTTCTCGTTCATCCCCTTCTCGTTCATCACGTAGCCGTCGCGGGCCAGACCGGGCTTCAGACCGGGATGGATCGCCGGGGAGGGCAACCGGATGCGCCGGGCGCGGGCAGCCTTACGGGCTCCCCCGCCCGGGCTCTTCGGCCGGATCAGCCGCACGAACTCGTCCCGGTCCTCCACACTCACGACGAGGGTGGTGAGGGGAACCTTCCAGCCCAGCACGCGGGCGTGGATGCCGATGCCGAGCTGGATCCGGACCAGGTGCTGAGTGCTGCCGTTCACCAGCCAGGTGCCCCGCCAGCCGTGCACGCCCAGACTGATCACGGTGCGGTCGTCGGTCTCCACAGTGGCGATCGCGTGCCGCGGGATCGTGGCCTGGAAGGCCCACCCCAGCCACACCCGCACCTCGTCGTCCGTCACGACGATGCCGCTCACCGAGGGACCGCACGCCAGCACGCCCAGCAGCCGGCGCATGCCTCGCGTGTAGGCGATCCGGAACGTCGTCTCCGCCATCTCCACCACCTCTTCGTCCGACACTACGGTGATGGAGGGACGATGGCGAGGGATCCGGACACCCTGCGGGCAGGTTCACCCGGGGTTCAGCGGATCGAGCTGGATGCGGGTGGCCCCGGGTTCACGGCGTGAGCTTCGGATCGCCGCGGCCGCGTGCAGGGCCCGGGCCAGGTTCGCCAGTTCTCCCCGGGGCGCGCGCAGCAGCACGCGCACCTGGGTCTCGTCGATCTCCTCGGGCTCGTCCCGCTTCTCCTCGAGGCCGGCCAGGGTGGCGGCCCGTGGGATGTGCCGGCGCGGCGGTTTCGGTCGCGGTTCATCAGCAACGGACGAGGTGAGCACCTCGGTCGGTCCCAGGGTCTGGGTGCCCTCCGGGAGCTGGGCGGTGCGGACCAGGGAGTTCACCGCGGTCGCGGTGCCGGTGACGTCGACGAGCACGACCGCCGGCGGGAATCCCAGCTCGCTGCGCTCGTCCAGTTCCCTCTCGGCCTGACTGCCCGGGTCGATGCGGACCAGCGCCTGCACGGCCGGGGCCTGCGGGTCGGCGGTGATCACGACCGCGCCCCCCTCCTGCGAGGGACGCACCTGTGCCGACGCACCCAGCCAGCGACGCAGCGCGTCCTCGCTGGCCCGGAGGTCGGGACGCTCCAGCAACCGGCCGGCGTCGAGCAGCACGGCAGCGGCGTACCCGCCCTCGACCGGAGGCTCGATGCCCGGTGTGGAGACGACCAGCGCATGGGCCGGCACGTGCGGCGTGGGCCCGTCGGCCTGCGGCACCACCACCGCGGCACCCGGGAACGCCTGGCCGAGTTCCTCCGCCGTGCGCCCGACCCCGACCGTGGTGGCCCTCAGCCGGCGGCCCTGGCAGGTGGTGCAGCGCCACGCCGCCGTGACCCGGCCGCACCAGCGGCACTCGGGCAGGCCGGCCTGATCCCCACGGGCCGCGGACGGGAAACCGAGCGGCCCGTGACAGTGCTCGCACCGGGCCGGGTGCCGACAGTCCTGGCAGGCGAGGCCGGGCAGGTAACCGGCGCGCGGGACCTGCACCAGCACCGGCCCGCGTTTCAGGCCGTCGTTGATGGCACGCCAGGCCGGGCTCGGCAGACGGCCGTGGGCGCCGGGATCGTCGCCGCCGCCGAATGCGGTGGCCGCGACCTGGATCCGCGGCCAGGCTCCGCGCACCACGGCACGGTCGGCCGCGACGGGCCGGGCCCAGCCGGCGCGCAGCCAGGCCGCGCACTCCACCGACTGCGACCAGGAGCCCGCGATCAGGGCCGCACCCTCCAGCCCGGCGCGCAGGGCCAGTACCTCCCGGGCGTGCGGGTAGGGCGCGCGCGGTTCGGCGTGCATCTCGTCGCCGTCGTCCCAGATCACGACCAGGCCCAGGTCGTGCACGGGCGCGAAGGCGGTGGCGCGGGTGCCGATCGCCACCTTCACATCGCCCCGGGAGACCGCCAGGAAGTTGCGGTACCGGGTGGTGGGACCGAGGTCGGCCTCCAGGCGGGCGTGCCGCCCAGCACCCAGCCGCCGGGTCAGGGTCTGGTCGAGGGCGTCGACGTCACGTTTGTCGGGCAGCACGACCAGAGACCCGCGACCGGCCCGCAGCGCGGTCTCGATCGCGGCGGCCAGATCGTCGCACCAGGCCGGGCCGGGCAGAGCCTGCCACACCGCGCGGGGGGCATCACCGGCAGCGATGCGGGCCAGCAGGGCCGGACCGGCGCGGTAGCGCTCCCAGCCGGTGACCGGTTCCTGCCCGAGGGGCTCGAGGGGCTCTGGACGAGCGGCCTGCTCGACGCGGGCATGGCGGGGCGGCACGGCCAGACGCAGGACATCGGTGAGGTTGCCCGCGTAGCGCTCGGCCACCGCCCGGCACAGGCGCAGCACGGCCGGGGCAAGGACCGGCTCGGGCGACACCACCCTGCGCAGCGGCGCCAGCCGCCCCTGGTGCTCCGACTCGTCCACCCGCTCGAGCAGGTAGCCCTCGATGTCCTGACCGCCGAACCGCACCCGCACCCGCACCCCGGGCTGCGCCGCGACGGACATCGGCTCGGGCACCAGGTAGTCGAAGACCCGGTCGAGGTGGGGCAAGGGCACATCAACGGTGATCCGGGCGACGGGCAACTGCGCGGCCGCGGCCGCAGGCGGCTTGGGCTTACGGCCCCGGGTCGCGGCGCGCAGCAGTTCCAGCTGGTCGCCGGAGCTGCTGGCGTCGGATCCCGTGCTCATGGGTCCCAACCTAAAGCAGAACGGCCGCCACCCTTGCGGGTGACGGCCGGGCTGTGGACAACTGGCGGGTCTTGCCTACCTGACGCTGCCTGAAGCTGTCCGACGCCTACCCGATCGCTGCGCGGAGCGCGTCGACGCGGGTGGTCTGTTCCCAGGTCATCCCCGGAAGGTCGCGGCCGAAGTGACCGTACGCGGCGGTCTGGTGATACTTCGGCTTCAGCAGGTCCAGATCCCGGATGATCGCGGCCGGCCGCAGGTCGAACACCTCACGGATCGCCGCAGTGATCCGGGCCGGGTCCACGCTCTCGGTACCGAACGTCTCCACATACAGACCCACCGGCTGCGCCTTACCGATCGCATACGCGACCTGCACCTCGCACCGCTTGGCCAGACCCGCCGCCACCACGTTCTTGGCCACCCAGCGCATCGCGTACGCAGCTGAACGGTCCACCTTGCTCGGGTCCTTCCCCGAGAAGGCGCCACCACCGTGCCGCGCGAAACCACCGTACGTATCCACGATGATCTTCCGGCCCGTCAGACCCGCATCCCCCATCGGGCCACCGACCTCGAACCGGCCCGTGGGGTTGATCAGCAACCGGTAGTCGGACGTATCGATCTCGACCCGGTCCAGCACCGGCTTGATCACGTGATCGACCACATCCGGCTGCAGCAGATTCTCCAGACTCACATCCGCCGCGTGCTGGCTCGAGACCACCACCGTGTCCAGACGCACCGCCCGGTCACCGTCATAAGCAATCGTGACCTGGGTCTTGCCGTCCGGCCGCAGATACGGCACCTCACCCGACTTACGCACCTCGGTCAGACGCTCGGCCAGACGGTGCGCCAGCCAGATCGGCAACGGCATCAACTCCGGCGTGTCATCGTTCGCATACCCGAACATCAGACCCTGATCGCCAGCACCCTGAAGGTCCAGCGGGTCCGCACCGGCCTCGACCCGCGCCTCGTACGCCGTGTCGACACCCTGCGCGATGTCCGGGGACTGCGCCCCGATACTCACCTCGACCCCACACGAATTACCGTCAAAACCCTTGGTCGAGGAGTCATACCCGATATCCAGGATCGTCTTGCGCACGATCGCCGGAATATCGACGTACGACTTCGTGGTCACCTCGCCGGCCACATGCACCAGACCAGTCGTGACCATCGTCTCGACCGCCACGCGGGACGTCGGATCCTGCTCCAGCAGGGCATCAAGAATCGCGTCACTGATCTGGTCACAGATCTTGTCGGGGTGCCCCTCAGTGACGGACTCAGAGGTGAACAGGCGATCGGACACGGCACTCCCGAAGGGTGTGATGACGAGCAGAGTTGTGAACGGTTACGGGCGGCAAGACGTCAGCCGCGCCGACTACTCTAACCATCCTGGTCGACAAGGGGCGCCGGTGGTCGGCACACCCCGGGTGAACTACGGGGCGAGCAGGGGGACGACGGCTTCCCAGATCGCTCCGGCCACCGTCTCCTTGGTACCCGCCGGAACGGAAGTCACAGTGCCGTCCGCGGACAGTAACGTCACCTCGGTGTCGTCCTTGCCGAACACCTTCCCGGCCGCGACATCGTTCAATACCAGCAGGTCACAGCCCTTTTTGGCCAGTTTGGCAGTGGCGTGGTCGAGCGCGCTCCCGGTCTCGTCACCGGTCTCGGCGGCGAATCCGACCACCACCTGACCGGCCCGGCGGGACGCCACGAGCCCGGCGAGGATGTCGGGATTGCGGACGAGGGTCACCACCGGCGCGTCGTCCGCATCCGCACTTTTCTTGATCTTGTGCTCGGCCACCTCGGACGGACGGAAGTCGGCCACGGCCGCGGCCATCACGACCACGTCGGCGTCCTGGGCGGCGACGGTCATCGCCTCGCGCATCTGCAGCGCGCTCTCCACGCGCACCACGTCGGCGCCGTCGGGGGCAGGCACCTCGATCGGGCCGGCGACCAGGGTCACCCGGGCGCCCCGTTCGAGGGCGGCCTTCGCCAGGGCCACCCCCTGGCGGCCGGACGAACGGTTACCGAGGAACCGCACCGGGTCGAGGGGCTCGCGGGTGCCGCCGGCCGAGACCACCACGTGACGGCCGGCGAGAGCATGATCGGAACGCCGGCCGCGGGTGCGCTCCTCAGCGGGTCGGGCACCTTCACGGCTGCGCTGACCGCTCTCCCCGCTCTCCAGCAGGGCCAGGGCGGCGGCGAAGAGGTCTTCCGGCTCGGGCAACCGACCCGGGCCGGTGTCGGCACCGGTGAGACGGCCGCTGGCGGGTTCCACCACGGTCACACCACGCTCGCGCAGGGTAGCGACGTTGGCGACGGTGGCCGGGTGCGTCCACATCTCGGTGTGCATCGCCGGGGCGAGCAGCACCGGACATCGCGCAGTGAGCAGAACGTTCGTGAGCAGGTCGTCGGCCAGACCGTGAGCGGCCTTGGCCAGGAGGTCGGCGGTGGTGGGAGCCACCACGACCAGGTCGGCCTGCTGGCCGATCCGGACGTGCGGCACCTCGTGGACGTCGTCCCACACCGAGGCCGAGACCGGGTGCCCGGAGAGGGCCGCCCAGGTCGGAGCCCCGACAAAGGTCAGCGCCGCCTGGGTGGGAACCACCCGGACGTCGTGACCGGCCTCCTTGAACAGGCGCAGCAGGAGGCAGGCCTTGTAGGCGGCGATACCGCCACCTACGCCGAGAACGATCTTCAGGGGATGGCCCTGGTCAGTCGTGCTTCTCGGCGGTCAGCAGGCCCTCGTTGATCTCCCGCATGGCGACGGAGAGGGGCTTCTCCTGCACGTGCGTCTCGACCAGCGGGCCGACGTACTCCAGCAGGCCCTCGCCCAGCTGCGAGTAGTACGCGTTGATCTGACGCGCGCGCTTGGCGGCGAAAATGACCAGCGAGTACTTCGAGTCCACCGTCGACAGCAGGTCGTCGATCGGCGGGTTGGTGATGCCTTCGGGGCTGGCAACAGTTCCGGACACGCAAACTCCAGGCTTCGATGGTGCGGTGTGAGCTCGACACGAACAGGCCGCGTCGCGACCAGGGTAGTTCAGTGGTGCGAATCGACCCTGCTGACCGGGCTGTCGGTCGGGGTCAGACCCATCCATGATACGAGCTCGTTCGTGGCGCGCAGGACATCGTCGTTCACGATGCTGATGTCGAACTCTGACTCGGCGGCCATCTCGACCTCCGCCGTGCGCAGCCTCCGTGCGCGCTCCTCACTGTCTTCGGTGCCTCTCCCGACCAGCCGGCGGACGAGTTCGTCCAGGCTGGGCGGCTTGAGGAAGACGAAGAACGCGGAGGCCATGTTCTCGCGAACCTGCCGGGCGCCCTGCAGGTCGATCTCCAGCAGGGCCGGACGGCCCTGCGAGAGAACCTGCTCGACCGCGGCGCGCGGGGTGCCGTACCGATGCCGGCCGTGCACCACCGCCCACTCCAGGAGCTGATCGGTCGCGATCAGCTCGTCGAACTTGGCGTCGTCCACGAAGAAGTAGTGGACGCCGTCAACCTCTCCCGGCCTCGGGGGCCGGGTGGTGACCGAGACGGAGAGCCAGATCTGCTCATAGCGGCGGCGGATATCGGCCGCGACCGTTCCCTTCCCCACCGCCGTGGGCCCTGCCAGTACTGTCAGCCGTCCTGGCCGAACCTCCCCGCCCCCCGACGGGTTCTGCCGCTCCGTCCCGATCACCGGTGGTTCAGCTCCCGAAGCGCTTGATCAGCGCAGCGATCTGGTTGGAGCCGAGACCACGCACACGCCGGGACTCGGAGATGCCGATCTCTTCCATGATCTGACGGGCACGCACCTTGCCCACACCGGGCAGAGCCTCGAGAAGCGCCGACACCTTCATCTTGCCGATCACCTCGTTCTCCTGCCCCTCTTTGATCACTTCCCCGAGTGAGCCCTGCGAGTACTTGAGCCTGTTCTTGATCTCGGCACGAGCACGCCGAGCCTCGGCCGCCTTCACCAGGGCGGCGGCCCGCTGCTCGGGAGTCAGGGGGGGCAGAGCCACTTGAGTCACCTCAGTTGTTCGTCGAACTCAGTAGGTAGTTGAGCCATACCGGAGTAATTCCGGCCGTCCAGCCGATCATTCCTATCCGATCGGCGCAGGCAGACCGCGAAATCTGGTCCGAACCTAGCGAGTCGGTATCCCGGAGGGCAACGCGGGGGGCCGTGTCGCCACTTCCCTGATCCGCGGGCCTTTCGTTCGCCCGTACCGCCAGCTTCCAGCCGTGTTCCGGTCGCCACGGAGCACCGATCGAGAATGATCGGTGCACCGTTGGGAGCCGACACTAACGGCTAATCCAGACATACTGGTATTCATGTCCGCCAGGACGCGCCGTGAAACCGGCATCCGGCGATTGTTCAGCGGTCCTGACCGGGTTTTTCTCCAGGATTGCCTGGCTGGATCCTGCCAGAGCGTTGTCAGGCCCCCACCGGCGGTATCCATTGACCGCTGGTTCGGGTGGGCGAAAAGAATTCTCCGGAGCACCTCGGAGCCGGTCTGGTCGGCCTCTGGTCGGCCTCTGGTCGGCCCCCAGCCAGCCGCCAGCCAGCCCCCGGTAAGTCCCCGGTCAGTCCTGTTCAGTCCGGGTCAGTCTCGGTCAGTCCCTGGTCCGCCTCTGGCCAGCCCAACGACTGCGACCGACAGCCCGCGCCGAACCCTAGAATCAGCCTGCACCGGGCCGGACCTGCACCG